>CAYWAD010000034.1:0-14519 GCA_964456045.1 uncultured Lachnospiraceae bacterium | reverse complement strand
ATTGATATATGTCAAGAAAAAATAAACATATTTTAAGACGAAAAGGAGAGCATTTCGGTGCTCTCCGTTTAATTTTCGCGAAATAAGCTTTGAAAATCTTGTCGCAAATCCCGAAAAAGCGCCGCTTGTATGTATATTCATCAAATATGGGTTGAAAAAGCGATTGTTTTATGCTATAATGTCGAAAATAACATGGATAATTATCGTATTGTAAATAATACTCGATGATAAGGAATTTTGAAATGGAAAGAGAACAATTCAAGAGATTGCTGATGTGGCTTTCTTCTGCGGTGCTGCTTATCGGTATGACGCTGATATTCAGTAGCGTGTGGTTCGGATATTACGTGAACCACGACGTTATCGGGAAGAATTTCTACAATCGCGGCAATTATGTTATAATCGCCATTTACACCGTTATGCTGTTCTTGTTTTACAGAGTGTTCGGCGCTTTGAGAATCGGAAAAATGCGTATTTTCGAAGCTGTACTGACACAACTGTTAACTCTCGTGGCGACAAATACGATTACGTACCTTCAGCTTTGTCTTATCGGCCGTTGGAGCTTTTTGAGTAATGTTCAGCCGATGCTGTGGCTCACGTTGGGCGATCTTGTGTTTGCATTTTTGTGGGTTCTGCTTACGAGATGGATCTATGTAAAGCTCTATCCGCCGAGAAAGCTTTTGGCGGTGTACGGTCAGTATAGTCCGGACGAGCTTTTGCGTAAAATGTCGCGCAGAAAGGACAAGTACGCAATTGAAGAAACGATCTCCATAGATTGCGACATTGAAGAAATAAAAGCGAAAATCAGCGAGCATCGCAACGTGCTTTTAACCGATATTCCGGACGAAATCAGAAATAAGCTTTTGAAATATTGCTTCGAGCAGGACATACGTTGCTATGCGCTTCCGAAGATCTCGGACATTATGATAAAAAGCGCAAGCGAGGTTCATATTTTCGATACCGTGCTTTTGCTTTTTCGCAACAACGGACTCACTTGGGGGCAGAAAGTCGCTAAGCGTCTGTTTGACATTGTTGCGTCGGGGCTCGCGCTTGTGTTGCTCTCGCCCTTGATGCTCGTCATAGCGCTGGCTGTCAAAATTTATGACGGCGGTCCCGTCTTTTTTAAGCAGGAGCGCCTCACGCAGGACGGACGCATTTTCGATGTCTACAAGTTCAGAAGTATGCGCGTGAAGGAAGAAAAAAAGGACGAGGAAACGTCGGAATACTGTATGACGCGCAAAAACGACGACAGAATCACACCTGTCGGCAAGGTTTTGCGTAACATCCATTTTGACGAGCTTCCGCAGCTTTGGAACATTTTCAAGGGCGATATGTCATTCGTCGGACCGAGACCGGAATGCCCCGGACTCGCAGCCGAATATACTGAGATCATCCCCGAATTTACGTATCGCCTTAAAATGAAGGCTGGACTTACGGGATACGCGCAGGTGTTCGGTAAATATAACACCACCCCCTACGACAAATTGAAGCTGGATCTTACATATATCAAGAATTATTCGTTCTGGCTCGATATGAAGCTTTTGCTTTTGACGTTTAAGATACTTTTTCAAAAGGAAAACACGGAAGGCATAGAAAGCTGGCAAAGGACTGCCGCAACGAAAGATAATTTGGAGAAAATCGGTAAGCTGTGATTATGGATGCTGTTTGTAAACCGCTTGTGTCGGTCGTCATTCCGGCGCACAACTGTGCGAATACGATAGCTGACGCGGTTGATTCCGCTTTGATTCAGGATGTTTCACTTGAAATAATCGTCGTTTCGGACGATGCGGACGGCGCGATTTCGCAGGTTATGGCGCGCTATTCGGAAAACAAAGCGGTTAGGCTGTTCCGTGTAACGGAAAATCTCGGAGCTTCGGGAAACAGAAACTTCGGTGTGAACGAGGCGCGAGGCGAGTATATTGCGTTTTTGGATGCGGACGACATATGGCGAGAGGGAAAACTGAAAAAGCAGCTTGCGGCGATGAACGAGACGGGAGACGTGATTTCCTGCACGGCACGAATCCTCTTTAACGCGGACGGAACGTATTCCGATCGCATCATTCCCGTTAAGAATCGTATAACGTACCGCGATCTTTTGAAGCACAACAGCATAAATTGCTCGTCCGTGCTACTCAAAAGGGAGGTTGCGCTTGAGTTCCCGATGCATGGCGAGGACAGTCACGAGGACTACATAATGTGGCTGGAGATCCTGAAAAAATACGGCACCGCGACGGGAGTGAACGAACCGCTTTTGGCATATCGTGTCAGCAACACCGGCAAATCCGGCCGCAAACTTCATTCCGCGTTCAAGACTTTCCGTGTATACCGTTATATGGGCTTCGGTATTTTCAAATCGCTGATTTGCTTTTGCTCATACGCATTCAACGGTGTGAAAAAATATTATTTTGCGAAAAAAAGAGCGGATCTTACTTGATCTGCTCTTTTTTTGTAAATAAAGCGCTCTGTACGTGCTAACTTTTGATGAATTTGTTGAAAAAAAAGCTGCCTTGTGTTATACTTATTTATAATGAAGAAAAAAGTTTTTCGGACGGAGGAAAAGAGTGAACGGACAAAATAACGGTGATAAGTACGATTTTCAGGGCTTCGGAGAAAATAAATTCGCAAAATGGCTCGAAAATTACTGGTACCATTACAAATGGCACACAATCATAGTGCTTTTCTTCGCGGTTGTCATCGGAGTGTGCGGATACCAGTATTTTACACGCGAGGTCCCGGATGTGTACATAATGTACGCAGGTCCGGAATATATCTCTGCCGGAGACGTTGTTCGAATAAAGTCCGCGTTTAAGGAAAATATGGAGGACTACAACGAGGACGGCGAAAAAGGCATAACTCTTGTGACACTCACCTGCGTTTCGGACGAAAAACGGGCTGCACTTGAGGCTGCGGCGGCGGAAGCGGGGGAAAGCTTTTACATAGATATGGAAGCGAACTCTCAAAACATACAACAGTTCGATATGGAGATTTTTGCCGGAGAGGCGGTGGTGTGTCTGCTTGACCCCTCGCTTTACGAAAGAGTGCATTCCGAGGGCGGATTTATGACGCTTACGGACATATTGAGTGAGGAGGAACTCGCAAACGTCGAGCTTTACGACGAGAGCGGAATTTACCTCAGCAGCACTAAATTCGGCAAATATTACACGGCGATGTCCGATCTGCCGGACGATACGATCCTTTGCATACGCAAAATATCTACGATTTCCGTGTTCAAGGGCAAGAAAAAGTACGAAAAGCTTCACGATTACCACGTCGATATGTTCAAGCAGATCGTCAATTTCGAGTATCCGGAGGGGTACATCCCGGAAATTTCGGAAAAGTGAAGTCAACAAACGAAAATGTGTGCATATAATGATCGGAGGGACGCGTTTTTGCGCCCCTCCGACTGTTATACGGGATGAATATACACTGCATTTTTATGCAATGTGTAAAAATGCACATACAAAACGCAATTTTGAATCTTCAGTTATTAAATATATCAAAATAATGGCGCACAAACCCGAAATAACTGGGCAGATTTGGAATAAAAAGACATTGTTTTGCAAGTTTCAAAAATAAACTTGCAATTTTGAACAATTCAAATGTTTCTAAATAGTAAACAAATATATGATATTTTATTAACATTACGCAAATCTGTTGCAATGTCGAAAAACGTGCGTTATAATAAGATAACATTTTTTGAAAGGAAAAGGACACTTTTTATGAAGATCAAAAACTTTTTCAGAAGCACATTGGCTATGCTTTTGGTAATTGTGATGCTTCTTTCTGTTGTTGCTTGCGGCGATAAGGACGATACGGACGGAACCGACACAAGCGGCAATAACGGTGACAATACTGCAGATACAGGTACATATACTTATAACAGCTATCTTGCGGTTTCTCCCTCCAACTGGAACATGCTCAGCTACCAGGATACCAATGACACTTACGTTATGGATTACATCCATTCCAGCTTGTTTAACTATGATTTCAAGTTTGACGATAATGGCGAAATCGTTTCCGGCGAATTTGAAACGGAATACAGCGCTGTTACAAAGCTTGAAGATGTATCCGCTCAGTATGCGGGCGACACATGGGGAATTCCCGAAGGTGGCACAGGCTATGCTTACAAGTTCACACTTCGCGACGACCTCAAGTGGGATGACGGTACAGCTATTACCGCTGATGACTTCATCTACTCCATGCAGGAACAGCTTAACCCCCTCTTCGTTCACTACCGTGCAGACTCTTACTATGCAGGCTCCACGATCATCGTAAACGCCGAGAACTACGTTAAGCAGGGCTCTGTTGTTGACGGTGAGGACAACGGCGTTACAGGCAGATATACCATCGCTGACCTCGTAAAGGGCGACGACGGTGTTTACGCTCAGCCCAACGGCAGAGCGATCTACTTTGCGCTGACAGAAGGCCTTGATTGGTGCGGCGGCTACTCCGTAACGGATTACTCCGCTTACCTCGATGCAGATGCGTTCGCAGCACTTTGCGCTCTCGCAGACGAAGAAACAGGTCGCGTTCTCGTGACAGACGAATCCATCGCTCTCGTTACAAAGCTTATCGACACCGATAACTGGGGTCATGAAGGCCCGGAAAACCTTCCTTACTACCTCGTGTATGAATTCGAGTATCCGGAACTTTCTTGGGACAATGTCGGCTTCTTCAAAGGCGACACAGATTACGAATTCGTTATGATCCTTGCTAAGCCTCTCGCGCTCCTCAAGGACGACGGTTCTCTCTCTTACCTTGCAGCGTACAATATGTCTTCTCTCCCGCTCGTAAAGAAAGATCTCTACGAAGCGAGCAAGAAAGAGCCCGCTGAAGGCGAAACACTTTGGACAACAAATTATTGCTCCAGCGTAGCAACCACCTCCAGCTGGGGTCCCTATAAGCTTGAAAGCTTCCAGACCGATAAGCAGTTCGTTCTCGTAAGAAACGAAAACTGGTACGGCTACAACATGGAAGAAAATGCAGGCCTCTATCAGACCGACATCATCCAGTATGACATTGTTGCTGAATGGAGCTCCGCATGGGTAATGTTCCAGGCCGGCGAAATTGACGGAATCGGCATCGATGTAACTATCGCCGATGACTATAAGAATTCCGAACGCGCTTACTTTACTCCCAGCGATTTCGTTTCTTCTCTCCAGCTTCAGTCGGATGTTGAGGCTCTCAAGTCTCGCGAATCCGAAGGCGTAAACAAGACTATCCTTGCTTACAAGGATTTCAGAAAAGCTGTCTCTCTCTCTCTTGACAGAGCAGATTATACATCAAAGGTAACAACATCCTCTCTCAAGGGCTTCGGTCTTTTCAACTCCATGCATTACTATGATGTTGCAAACGGCGGTGTTTACAGAAACACAGACGAAGCTAAGAAAGTTCTTTGCGAAGTCTACAATGTTGACTACACTAAGTACGACACTATCGATGATGCCGTAAATGCTATCACAGGTTACGACCTCGAAGCAGCTAAGGCACTTGTTACAAGCGCTTACAACGATGCTCTCGCAGCAGGCGACATCAAGGAAAACGATAAAGTTGTTCTTACATTCGGTACATCCGTAATTAACGAATCCGTTCAGCGTCAGTTCGATTATCTCACAACTGCACTGAAGAATCTTGTTGAGGGCACACCTCTCGCAGGCAGACTCGAAACAGAAATCAAGGAATTCAGCGACTCTTGGGCAAATGACTTCCGTGCAGGCTCTTATGACGTTTGCACAGGCGGTTGGAACGGCGCAGCTTGGGATCCCGGCTACTTCCTTATGGCTTACCTCAGTGACTCTTATATGTACTCCGCAGCTTGGGATACCGAAAACACTATGATGACATTCACAATGGTTGGCGTTGCCGAAGACGGCGGCGATATTACCGAAACAATGTCTCTCATGGATTGGTGGCGTTGCCTCAACGGTTATTCCGGCGCTAAGTACGACTGGAGTTCCACAGGTCTTGAAGAAAATCAGAGACTCCAGCTCATCGCAGCTCTCGAAAAAGAAGTTCTCTCTGTTTATTACACAATTCCCGTTGCAAACTACTTCTCCGCTTCTCTCCTTTCTTATAAGGTTGACTATGTAACTTATGAATACAACACCTTTATGGGTTACGGCGGAGTCAAGTATATGACATACAACTACAATGACGCAGAATGGGCAGCTGTAGTTACAGAAGAAGGCGGCCAGATTAACTACAAATAATATTTTGGTTTGATACAAACGAAAATGAGGGGTAGTTTTTTAACTATCCCTCATTGTCGCTTATTAACCAGCGAAAGGAACTTGCAAAAATGTATATGTTTAAGTATATATGTAAAAGAGTGGGTTTAATGCTCATGACTTTTACTATCATTTTTGTGACATGCTTTGTCTTGATCAAGCTTCTCCCGATTGACACCGCGGCGGGATTTGGTCAGGATACTGCGCTTATCATGTCGCGGCTTGAAAGTCGCGGATATTTTAAGCCTATACCGGAGCAGTTCTTCCTGTATATCAAGAGAATTGTTACAGACGGCGACTTCGGTATCAGTTTTAACTCACCCGGAATCAGAAATCGAGACGTATGGGGTCTGTTTGTCGAAAAGCTCCCCCCCACAATACTTATTAATATATATTCGTCGCTGATTGCAGTACCGATCGGTATTATGCTCGGTATTTTTGCTGCGCTTAAAAAGAATAAATGGCAAGACCATTTCATAAGTACAGCGGTTATGGTCGTTATTTCCGTACCTGCTTTTGTGTATGCATCGCTTTTGCTTTATACGTTATGTTTTAAGATAGAATCATGGGGAATTGATGCTTTACCTACGAAGATGTTATCTTTTGCGGATGTTGCAAAGTTCTATCCGGAAAAGATGTTGGATATAACCAATACGCAGGACCGATCGAACTGGGAGTTCTACTTTAACGGAGAAATGTTCAGGTCAATGTTGCCCGCGGTCCTCAGTATGTCCTTCGGTTCGATCGCAGGTTACACGCGATTCACTCGTGCCGAACTTACAGAGGTGCTGACAAGCGAATTTATGCTTTTGGCGCGCACAAAGGGACTCACAAAGTCTCAGGCGACCGTTAGACACGCTTTGAGAAACGCGATGGTTCCGATCTTCCCGTCCATCGTCGGTGAATTCGTCAGCGTCCTTTCCGGTTCGCTTGTTATAGAGAAGATCTTCTCTATTCCCGGCGTCGGCGGTCTGTATCTTACTGCTATTACATACAAAGACTACGATTTCTTCATGATGCTGTCCGGCTTCTATCTCTTGGTCGGTCTTGCAGCCGGTCTTGTCATCGACCTTTCATACGGCGTGATCGACCCGAGAATCAGAATGGGGGCAAAGTAAATGAAAGCTCAAGATTATAAGATTTCAAGCGAAAAGTTTGTTTTCCATTCAACAAACGGCGACCTTCACGATACTAAGCTTGAGACAAAGCCGGTTACATATTTCAGAGATGCATTTAATCGCTTCGCAAAAAATAAGGCATCAATTTTTGCAACGATAGTAATCGTTATTTTGGTATTGTTTGCGATCGTAGGCCCGATCCTTTCGCCGTATACCGTATCATATTTCGATACTAATTACAGTTTCGCACTTCCTAAGATTAATTTCTTCCGCGAACACAACATCCATTTCTGGGACGGCGGTCAGGAAAAGGAAGTAAACAAGGCAACATACGACCTTTACAGAGGTATCCAAGAAGAAATCGGTCGTGATGTCATTATGACAGAACCCGTTATCCGTGAAGAAGAATATATGGGCAAAACGACTCAGTATTATTCTTTCAGAGTTGATACTTACAATGCTGTCGGAGCGACTTATGAGTTGCTCACAACGGCGGAATATCAGGCGCTTCAGGCATATCAGGATGAAATGGGCGTTCAGGTTATCCTTCCGATAACGGATCCCGAACTTCGTCCAGAAGCCGAGCAAGACAAAAACAACGCCAATATTTGGTACAAAACAAAGCTCGGCGCCGGAAGAAAAACTCAGATCGTGTATGACAATGACGGAAATTTCATTCCGATCTATCAGGCTAACGACGGCACCGACCTTTATACGAGTAAGATGTACCTCGAAGGCGAAGAAAAGCTCTATAATTACGCAGAAGAAAAATCCGGCGGACGTTGGTATATCCGTGTTGACTATCGCGAATATTACATCTACAAGCATTATGTTGCCGGCGACGGAATAACAGAGCCTTTGTTCATCCTCGGAGCAAATGACGGCGGTAAGGACCTCTTTACCTGTCTTGCCAGCGGTGCGAGATTCTCGTTTATCTTGGCTGTTATCGTTTCTTCCGTTAACCTCTTTGTAGGTGCTATCTACGGAGCTATCGAGGGATATTATGGCGGAAAAATAGACCTTATCATGGAAAGAATCGTTGATTTGCTTTCTTCGATCCCGTTCATGGTAGTTATTACGCTTCTTAAATATCACTTTAATGTTTCACATATCATTATTCTGTTTATCTCATTCTTCCTTACCGGTTGGACCGGTATGGCGGGACGAACAAGAATGCAGTTCTATCGCTTCAAAAATCAGGAATATGTATTGGTTGCAAGAACGCTCGGAGCAAAAGACTCACGTATTATGTTTAAGCACATCTTCCCGAATGCGATCGGTACTTTGATCACAAGCAGCGTGCTTGTAATTCCGGGTGTTATTTTCTCGGAAACAAGCTTGAGCTATCTCGGAATTATCAACCTTGAAACAGGTAGTATGACTTCGGTGGGTACGCTTCTTTCAACCGGACAGAACTTCCTGTTCACATATCCTCATTTGATACTTTTCCCCGCGATCTTTATCAGCTTGCTGATGCTTTGCTTCAACCTGTTCGGTAACGGTCTGCGTGACGCATTCAACCCCTCGCTCAGAGGAACCGAAGAATAAGGGGAATTACGAAAAAATATTTCTAATTAATAACGACTGATGTGAGGCGGCGAAGGACAGGCTTCCTTCGCACCTTGCACATGAAAGGAATGGTCATATTTATGGATAAGAAATTAGAAGTAAAGAATCTGCAAATATCATTCCGTACACAAGGTGGAATTTTGAAAGCCGTTCGTAATATCTCCTTTGATCTTTACAAGGGCGAGACGTTGGCAATCGTAGGAGAATCCGGATCGGGAAAATCCGTAACAAGTAAAGCTGTTATGGGTATTCTGGCAGGTAACTCGATTGTAGAGGGCGGCGAGATCTTATATGACGGACAGGATTTACTTAAAATTTCTGAGGAAGATTTTCACAAGCTTCGCGGCGATAAAATCGCGATGATCTTCCAGGACCCCATGTCCAGTCTTAACCCGATTATGCGTGTCGGTCAGCAGTTGACCGAGGCGATGATCCTCAAGGCTAAGACGGGTAAGAAAAACGCTAAAAATGCGTTTAACTCAAGACTTAAGCTCTTGGGTGAAAACATAAATGCCGCAAATCAGGTCGAGGGTAACGACTCGACTGCTGCGGTTTCGGCAATGCTTAAAAAGTTTGACGGCTTCTGCATTGAAGCTACAAAGATCGAACGTGAATACAATGAGGCATACGGAAACGTGCTTCAGCTTGATGTTGAGTCGGAAAACCTGATTCTTATGCTTGAAAAGCAGAAAAAGGTTGACATCGCGCCCGAACTCAAGAAAATCAAGAAGCTGTTCGAGCTTTCCTACAATCCGTACATTATCGTGAAAAACGCCGATGCCGAGGCTTGCGTTGCCGCGCTTTCTTTGGTTATCGCAAAGGGCAAGAACGCGGAAGCGGACGAAGCAATTGCGGCGCTCAAAACCGTTAATGCGCTTGTAAAAGCCGCGCTTGCGAAGGACAAACCCAACTTCTTTACTCTCGGATACTATGTTATCGCGAGACCGAATGAGGATTTGACTTCTATGACTATCGCGGAAATGAACGCTTTGACGCGCAAATTCCTTGACGAGGATTTCCTCAACAGCTTCGTCGAAACAGCTGAAAAGGGCGTTCTGTACGCGCATAAAAAGTCGCTTGAAGCTAAGGAGAAAATGCTTGATGAGGTTAAGGAAGCGCTCGAATACTTCAAGGCAGGAAACATTGACGAGAAAAAGGCAAAGGCTTATCACAAAACGCTCAGTGCTAAGGTAAAAAAAGCGATCAACAGACTCAGCGTCAAAAAGGAAAGCGTCGAGTACGTTTTCGAATCTGCTTTGGAAACCTCTATCGACGAATACTTCATCGGAATTAAGAACAATCCGATCGAGGAAAAGAAGTACCTCAAGAACAAGAAAAAATACGACGCGATTGTTGCCAAGGGCGTTCAGCCCGATTGGGTATTGACTCCGCAGATTGTTATTGATCTTGACTTGAAGCTTGCGAATATTTGCAAGGTTATCGAAAATCTATATAATCACTACGTTTCGGATCTTGAAAACGACAAGAACTTCGACGCAAACTCTAATGTCGTTGAGCTGATCGATTTCTTTAAGGAACAGGCGTCTAAGTTTGTCGTTAAGATGAACAAGAGAATCGCGAAGGCGAAGGCTATCAAGCTTCTCGAAGAGGTTGGTATCCCCGAACCCGCAACGCGTTTCCATCAGTACCCGTTCGAATTCTCCGGCGGTATGAGACAGCGTATTGTTATTGCCATCGCGCTTTCCGCAAATCCGGACATCCTCATTTGCGATGAGCCCACAACGGCACTTGACGTTACGATCCAGGCTCAGATCCTTGAGCTTATAAACGTAATCAAGAAGGAAAGAAACCTTTCCGTAATCTTTATTACACATAATATGGGTGTTGTTGCTAACATGGCGGACAGAATTGCCGTTATGTACGCGGGTAAGATCGTTGAACACGGCACTTCCGAGGAAGTGTTCTACGAGCCGGCTCATCCGTACACTTGGGCGCTTCTCAGCAGTATGCCCGACCTCGAAACAACGGAAAAATTGGAATCCATCCCCGGTACGCCTCCGAATATGATCTATCCGCCTAAGGGCGATGCGTTTGCTGCAAGAAATAAGTACGCGCTTGAGATCGATTTCGAACTTGAGCCTCCGCTCTTTGAAATCACGCCCACGCACTATGCGGCAACATGGCTCTTGCATCCCAATGCGCCGAAGGTTGAAATGCCTCAGCTCATTAAGGCTCGTATCGAACGTTTGAAGAAGGAGAGAGAATAATATGGAAAAAGAAGTATTATTAAGCGTTAGAAATCTCCAGCAGTATTTCAAACTCGGTAAATTTGAGAACAAAGCTGTCGATAATGTAAGCTTTGATATTTACAAGGGTGAGGTTTTCGGTCTCGTCGGAGAATCCGGATGCGGAAAAACAACAACAGGCCGTTCCATTATCAGGTTGTATGACATCACCGGAGGTTCCGTATACTATAAGGGCGAAAGAATCTGCGCAGGAACGCGTTCCTATAAAGACGCTATTCGCCAGGCTCGCAAGGACTACGACGACGGTAAGATAGATAAGGCTGAGAGAGACCGAATTGTCAATGAAAATCGCGCGGAAATAAAATCCGCTGTTTCCGATCATAACAAATGGTCGCGAACTAAGGGTAAAACTTCGCTTACAAACGAGATCCAGATGATCTTCCAGGATCCGATTGCATCGCTTGACCCTCGTATGACAGTCCGTGATATTATCGCAGAAGGACTCATCATTCGCGGTGTCAAGGACAAGGAATACATTGATCAGCAGGTATACAAGATCCTTGAAACTGTAGGTCTCGTTCAGGAGCACGCTTCGCGTTATCCTCACGAGTTCTCAGGTGGTCAGCGTCAGCGTATAGGTATCGCTCGCGCGGTTATTATGAACCCCGAACTTATCATCGCGGACGAGCCGATCTCTGCCCTTGACGTTTCGATTCAGGCGCAGGTAATCAACCTGCTCAACGAATTGAGCGAAAAAATGGGACTTACGATCATGTTTATCGCGCATGACCTTGCTGTCGTTAAGTATTTCTCGAACAGAATCGCGGTTATGTACTTCGGTAAGATCGTTGAGCTTGCGACAAGTGATGAGCTTTTCGCACATCCTTTCCACCCCTATACACGTTCTCTCTTGTCTGCAATTCCGCTTCCCGATCCGATAACGGAAAAGAACAGAAAGAGAATCGTATATAATCCCATGATGGATCATGATTATTCAAAAGAAGGTCCGTCCATGAGAGAGGTATATCCCGGACACTTCGTATATTGCAATACAGAGGAGTTCGAAAAATACCGTAAGGAATACGAAACAGCAAAAGCAGAATGAAAAAACTAACAAGATATTTGATAACAATGCTTGTGGGATTGGCGATCGTTTTTGCGATCATCCTTTCTAAGGATATATTCTCGCAAAACCAAAAGGTGGACATATTCCACATCCTGTGTGATGCATTTTTTGCCTCCGGCGTGTTCTTGACCTGCGCGGGATTGCTCGTGTTTTCGACAAACGAAGGAACGTTTGATATGCTGACGTATGGGCTTCAGTCGTTTGCAGACTTGTTCCGTAAGCAGAAGTTGAGAAAATACGATACGTTCTACGATTACAGGCAAAGCAAGGCGGACAGAAATCTCCCTTTCACCTTTTTGATTGTATGCGGAGTGTTCTACATTGCAATCTCGCTTGTTATGCTGTATTTTTACTATCAATATTGCTGAAATAAAAAAGCACCCGAAAGGGTGCTTTTTTTATTTATTCAAGCTCGGTTAGGAACTTATAGAGCAAAATTGCGATGAGACGGTGACCTTCGTCGTTCGGGTGCAGCCCGTCCGGAACGTAACGCGATTTCATATCGGGGATGTTCGGATCAATGGGAAGCTCTCGGTAAAGGTCAAGTACGGGGATTGAGTTGCGCGTGCAAGCGTCGATTATGGTGTCCGCGTAATCAACAAGCACGTGACCGGTGACGGGAGACGGGATTTGATCGTTTTCGCGGCGGCAAGGTGTCATAAAGACGATTTTTGCTGTCGGATAAGCTTCGCTCAAATAGCGTATTAACCAGTTAACGGCACCGATGAAGGTGTCGGGAGTTGCGTCTGATTCAACACCGAAGGGAGCGCTTCCGTGACCGTAATCGTTCGTTCCACCGAAAACGATTATCAAATCCGCGTCCGGATCCATTTTGGTCGCCCTGCCGCAGAAATAAAGATCCCAAACGGGCCAAACGCTCGCGTTCGGATTGTATGCGATGCGGGTGCCGCCGATTCCGTAGTTCCGAGAAACGGCAAAATCCGCCAGATCGGAAAGCACGGTATCGTAGCGATGTGCCGGCGAAGTCGTTCCGTGCCCCTCTGTTATGCTGTCGCCTAAAAAGTTAACCTTAAGTCCCTCAAGCTTCATTTTTCTTGCCTCCGCTGGAAAATCTCTCGAAATTCGACGTGTTCATTATGTATTTCAGGACATTATTTGCGGATCTAACCAGCTCTGCGCGAGTGAGCAAACCTGATTCGATCGCGGCGAGAATATTATCTTCGTCATTTGCCTTTTTGCAGTCCGGAACGATCATATAAATGTCGTTTTGCGCGCGGAGCATCCTTGCTTTGTCGTGCGGCGTGCCCCTGCCGCCGACAGAATTCATGTGTGCATTCCAATCCGTCATAACGAGGCCGTCGTAGCCCCATTCGTCGCGCAGGATGACAGTTGTCAGATCGTAATTTGATGCGCTCTGAATGCCGTTTATTGGGTTGTAGGACGTCATTATAGCTTTTGCATTGCCTTCGTCAACGGCGATTTTGAACGCTTTCAGATACAGCTCTCTCAACGCGCGTTCGCTGACGATCGCATCGCATCCGAAGCGGTTCTTTTCCTGTCCATTTGCGGCAAAATGTTTGAGCGTGGCGAATGTTCCGGAAACGGATAAACCTCTCGATTCGGCGGCAGCCGTTTTACCCGTGAGCAGCGGGTCTTCCGAGAAATATTCGAAGTTTCTGCCGTTGCAGGGGTGGCGGTGAAGATTCATTCCCGGACCGAGCAACGCGTCGAGACCGTGAGTGTACAGTTCGATACCTTCATACGTAAACAGCTCCTCAACCGCGTCATCATCAAACGTGGACGCGAGTAAAGTGCCGTTCGGCAGAAGCGTTGCGTGTTCGCCGCGATCCGAACGGATGCCGGAGGGACCGTCGGAATTGCTTGAAATCGAAATGCCGTAGTGACGGAGCGATTCCGTTACGCCGCCGAAAATCGCGGTTGTGTAAACATCGACTTTGGGAGAGTCCATTCCTTCGCCGCGGACTAAACAAGCGAGCTCCGAATTGGTCAGCTGAGCTGTGAATTCTTCAAGCGTACAGCGCATATTTTTTACGTCGGCGAGCTTCAAGCCCTTGTCTCCTGTGTAGTCGAGGTAGGTGGGGCTTGCGTTTTTAATGCGTTTTATCGGGTCGTAAGAGCGCATCGGCGCGGTTTCGTAAGCGATTTTGCCGCCTGCGTTCTTCATTCTTTGAAATTCACGCACGGGATTTGCCGCTTCCGTGCAGATTTTGACGACGGTGAGACGATCTTTTCTGTATCTATATATCGGTTGCGCGTTTCTGACATCGGTTCCGCCATATATGACGTAATCGCC
>CAYWAD010000033.1:0-14666 GCA_964456045.1 uncultured Lachnospiraceae bacterium | reverse complement strand
CTGCCCAGTAGTTAACGCCGTTTACATAGAATGTAGCGCCGTTAGCTTCGGGATCGTCTGTCATGAAGTTGGGCATGCCTTCGCAAGTACCAACGTTTTCACCGTTGATGTAGAGGTTTGTTGTGTATGTATCGGTATCTTCGTCATAAACACCGGTAACTACAACGTGTGTCCACTGGAGCTCGATGTCAGCATCTGCGTCGAACAAACCGGCTTCTTCGGGAATGATTCCAAGACGAGCGTCCGAGCCGTCGTTAGAGCCGAGTGTGATACCGAGTTCATTCCAGTTCGTGGGGAGATTTACATTCCAGATACCGATCCAGCATTCGCCGGAACTCTGATCCTGAGGACCAGCCCACATATAGGGGTGGATACCGGTCGAGGTTCCGTCTTCTTCCATCATCCACATACCGAATGTGAAATCGCCTGTGAAGTATGTTTCGGTAGAGAAGCCGTCGCCTTCACCCATGCAGAATGCATAGTTGCCGGCAGGAGCAGCGTTTACCCAGTAGCATTCTTCATCTGTCCAAAGAGCGTCTTCGGAGAATGTGTCAACAAGACGTGCTACAGCTTCGCCTGTAACTTCGTTTACGAGGTTACCTTCGAACTTGAAGTATGCTTCGAGGTTTTCAGTGGGAACTTCCACAGCTGATGTAGAAATAACAAGAGATGTAGCTACCATAGCTACAACAAGAAGAGTTAAAAGAACTTTCTTCATTTTTTCTTTCCTCCAAATAATTTGAGTTACGCCGTCGAACGGCGTCTGTCTCATTGTGTTTTATATTTTACTTCATTTGCGCTGTTTTGTCAAGACATCTATTTTCAATTTGTACACATTTACAAAAACCGCCGTCATCACATGGTTAAAAATCCGATTTTCGAATTTGTTTTTTGTCGTTTTTGAACAAATTCAGCGGACAAGTCGTTCAAACGACGAACACAACTTGTTAAAAAAGACCGTGCGAAGCACGGTCTTTTTTATTCGTCATCGAGTGTTAATTTTTGCCCAGAGCCGAAATACAGTTCACGGAATGCGGCGGCGGAAATGCCCTCGTGATATTTGAAGAACTTATGGAAGCTTTTTGTATTCGCAAACCCCATCGTCTCCGATATATCCTTGATCTTCATATCGGTCGAAAGCAAAAGCTCGCGGATACGTTTCAAGCGCACGGCATCTATGTATGCCTTTACGCCCGGTTTATACCGCGCCTTGAACAGGCGCGTTATATAATCTTCATTATAATTAAAAGCGGCTGCAACATCCGAAACCTTGAGCGGTCTGTTTGAATTTTCCGAGATCCACTCACAAATCGCAAAAAGTCTCGAATACGGTGCGTCCTCATCAACAGCGCCGGCGCGCATCAATTCAAACAGCACAAGATTCAACGCGCAAGTACAAGCGTCGCCGTCATACTCCGGCGAGCGCGAATACAAAATCAATTCGCGGAACAATCGCGTTATACGTTCGAATTCCGGTGTGCTTTTCATCGGCAACGTACCGAGTTCTCCCGAAAAATGCGCCCAATAAAGCTCCGCGGTTTCCGCATTTTCGCGATATCCGTATCTGCGTGAACCGGCAGGTAATATTGCCGCCTCGCCCTCGGACAGGGTAAATCTGTCGAAACCGACGCCGATATATATCTGTCCCTTCGTACACCACAAAAGCTCATGCGTCCGTGTATTACTCGACGGATGCAACCATCCTTTCGGTGCAACTATTTTTCCGGCAACGGCGTAGCTTACATCAAAATTCATTTCCCTCTCCTTTCGGACTTTTCGGAAGCGTTCGAAAAGTAGGATTTTTGCACTTCCGTCAGATTATATTTTATCAAAAATTCGGTAAAAGCGCAAGGTTTTTATCATTAAAATATGCCGTGTCCATCCGAAAATCATTGAAAAAGGCAGTCGTTTATGTTATGATGAAGTGATTCGGACGCATTTCGTTGCTTCTTAACAAGAGCGTCACACGTCCGTCACAGTCAAATGATAACATTTTATTTACAAAAAGCTATATGCATACGGAGGGATCGGATTTGATCGAGGTAAAGCACCTTTCCAAAAAATACGGTACAAATCTCGCTGTTGATGACCTTTCTTTCACTGTCGAATCGGGAAAAATTTACGGTTTTCTCGGTCCGAACGGCGCCGGAAAATCAACAACGATGAACATCGTGACCGGTTGCCTTGCGCCTACATCGGGCGAAGTTTTAATTAACGGACACAGCATAATCGAGGAGCCTGTTGAGGCGAAGTCTCACATCGGGTATCTGCCGGAGCTTCCCCCGCTCTACACGGATATGACCCCGCGCGAGTACCTCACATTCGTCGCGGAGGCAAAGGGCGTTCGCAAGGACAAAATAAAAGACGAGGTTGCGCTCACAATGCAGGAGACCGCAACGGTGGACGTGGCGGATCGTCTCATCCGCAATCTTTCGAAGGGCTATCGTCAGCGCGTCGGCATCGCGATGGCTATGATAGGCGACCCGGACATAATCATTCTCGATGAGCCCACGGTCGGTCTTGACCCGCAGCAGATCATCGAGATACGCGATCTTATAAAATCGCTCGGTCAAGATCGAACAGTAATTCTTTCAAGTCATATTTTGACCGAAGTCGCAAGCGTTTGCGACAATATCATCGTTATTTCGCACGGAAAGCTCGTTGCGAACGACACAATGGAGGCTATTTCGAAGTCGCTCAGATCCGAAAACATCATGAAGATCTCCGTCAAGGCGAGCGAGGACGAGGTTATGTCCGTGCTTTCCGCCGTTGAAGGTATTTCTTCGTTTGAAGTCACCGATTCCGCCGACGAAACAACGTCCGCAATCGTCAAGTATCCGACAGAGCTTGATCTACGTGAGACGATTTCTTTCGCTTTCTCCGACATCAGACGTGCTGTTTTGAATATGTCTGTTGAGGAGGAGGATCTCGAATCAATATTCCTTAAGCTCACAGGCGAGGATGAAGAAGCGAACGACTGTTCCGACATCGATAACGGCGAAATCGAGGACGTTGACGGCGGCGACGATGATGAATTCGACGACGTTGACGACGACGAAAATTACGTTTACAATCCCGAAGATTACCTGACGGAGACAAGTCCCGTCGAAGCCGAATACGTCGAAGAAGCCGACGGCAATCCGTCCGACAACGGAGATGACAATGACGACGACAGCGACTACAAGCCGCTTTTCGGCGGAAAGTGAGGCAAAACAGATGCTTGCTATATACAAAAAAGAAGTTAAATCGTATCTTTCAAGCGCACTCGGCTGCGTAATGATCGCGGTAACGCTCGCGTTTATCGGTTTTTTCACGGCGCAGATCAATTTCCGCTCCGCTTATCCCGCATTCGAATATTCGCTCGGATTTATGATCATTTACTGCATTTTCCTCATAATCGTACCGTTTATCACGATGCGCTCGATAGCGGAAGAACGCCACTCCAAGACGGAGCAGTTGCTCTTTTCTCTGCCCATCCCCGTTTATAAGATCATCACGGCGAAATATTTCGCTCAACTCACGATCATGGCAATCCCGATGGGCATTTCCGCGATTTACCCCTTGATCCTTTACGCATATGCAGACGCAGGCGTTGTCAATCTCGCATCCACGTACAGCACATGGTTCGTACTCTTTCTGCTCCTTGCGGCTATGATCGCAATAGGAATGTTCATTTCGAGCCTTGTTGAAAACCAGATCGTTGCCGCTATCGCAACCGTCGGTCTTTATCTCGTGCTTTATTTCATGTCCAACATCACCTCCGCCCTCTCCACAAGCGCATCAACCTCTCTCATCGGTTTCTGCGTGCTTGCTGTCATTTTCGGTGCGATCGTTTGGGCAGTGACAAAGAACATAGTCGTCGGCGGTATCGGCGCCGCGCTTCCCGCGCTCGGCTTCCTCGTTTGGTACATCATAAACCCCGACGCATTCACGGGTCTTTTCGCCGAATTCATCGGCAAGCTCTCTATCTTCGACAGATTCCTTGCCGTCGTTTCTTACCAGAACCTCGACCTTACCGCTATTGTTTATTACATTTCAATAGCATTCGTTTTCGTTTTCATCACAGTTCAATCCGTTGAAAAACGCCGCTGGAACTAAGGAGGAAATTTTCATGGACAACAACATAAAAAAAGAAAGCTCCCTCCGCTCGCTCAAACTCGGCGGCTACAGCCTCGTTGTAACAGCGATCGTTATCGCCGCTGTTATAATCCTTAACCTTATCGCAAACGCTCTCCCCACAAGATTCACACAGATCGACCTTTCCGGCTCCGACGTTTATCAAATCTCGGATGAATCCAAGGCGCTCGTCGAAGCGCTCGACACGGACATAACGATCTATTACGTTTCCACGCTTTCCGGCAGAAACGACACAATCAACAATTTCGTTTCGAATTACGCCGCTATGTCAAACCACATCAAGGTTGTGTACATTGACCCCGAAGAAAATCCCACATTTGTTTCGGACTACGACATCACGGAAGAAAACAGCCTTGTTGTTGCGTCCGATCTGCGTACCGAAACGATCAACTATTCGGACATTTACGAATTCTCCGAAGCTGTTCAGAACGAATACTACTCAACGTACTATTATTACTATATGATGTACCAGGACGAGTCGTATGCGATTGAAAACATCTATTCTTATGACGTTTTCGACGCTGACAATGAAATCACATCCGCCATCGACTACGTTACAACAGATAAACTTCCCACCGTTTACACCCTCACCGGTCACGGCGAAGCAGACATTTCCGATACAATCCTCTCCATGCTGGATTATAGCAACATTCTTGTCGAATCGCTCAACCTCATTTCCTCTGAAATACCGAGCGAAGCAAGTATGATCATCATCAACGTCCCCACCTCCGACCTTACCGAAGCCGAAAAGGATGCCCTTATCTCCTACATAGACAACGGCGGAAAGGTAATGGCGGTCACGAGCGCAGTGAATTACTCCACTGAAAGTATGCCGAACCTGACTGCCGTTTCGGAGCATTGCGGTTTGACCTCGCACGACGGAGTTGTGCTTGAGAATAACACAAACTACTATTCGCAGTACAAGTACTTCCTTGTCCCGCGTCTGCAAACCTGCTCGATCACGGAGTCGATTGACAATCCGTCAAACGTAACGCTTGTTATGAGCAACGCGCATTCTATCGAGGCTCTTGAGGATTACGAAGGCTCGATGACGGTTTCCCCGATTCTCGTTACCTCCGACTCCGCGTACGTTGTTGATTACGAGGAAGCTGTCCGTGAAAAGGCAGACGATGACCACTCCGGTCAGTTCTATCTCGGTGCTGTCTCCGAGGATTCCTCAACAGGCGGTGCATTTGTATGGTATTCTTCATCACTCATCGGCGATGATATGTCGTACTATTACGTCAACTATAACAATCTCTACATTTACTTATATTCCATAACGGAAAACTGCGACAAACCCGCAACCGTTTCGATCGCTTCGGTCACGCTCGCCACCCCCTCCAGTATCACTTTCACCGAAACAGAAATTATGTTCTGGTCCACCATGGTTCAGATAATAATCCCGCTCGCAATCCTCGTTCCCGGTATCGTGATTTTGGTTCGCCGTCGCAGACGCTAAAAGGATGAAACAATGAATTCCAAGAAACGCAAAGAAAGAAAACAAATGCTGACAATCGCCATCGCCGCTGCGGTTCTGCTTTTGCTCATCGTTGTTTACTTCATTATCACCAATTCCGCTAACGAAGCAAACGGCGACACGGAAACAACAGACACCGAAGCGCTGATGGACATCGGCACGTTCACCATCCTCGACGAGGATTACTCGGACATAACCGAAATTTCCTACACCTATCAGGGTGAAACCTTCAAATTTGAGCTTTCGGGCGACAAATGGGTGCTGAAGGACGATCCCGACTACCCTATCGACCAGGAAATAGTGTTCTATATGGCGCAGTCCATATCCGATTACGGCGGATTCCGTCGCCTCGAATACACCGATTCGTGCATCGAAAAATACGGATTTGACGAACCTCTCTATGACATTTCCGTAACCTACACGGATTCCGACGGCTCTCACACCAACAGAGTCCGCATCGGTGATCAGAACTCGCTGACCGGCTACTATTACTTCTATCAGGACGGCTCAAACTATGTTTATATGGTAAACAATTCGATTTTCTCGTATTTTTCATATCTGAAAACCGATCTGTTCGTTACTTATGAGCTTCCAACGCCCGAAGTTAAGGACATTACCGCGATGTCTGTCACGGCAGGCGGCGAAACACTTGAACTTGACATTCCCGAAGTTGCCGCAACGGAGGACGAGGACGGAAACATAAATTATTCCGAGGTTGAGCTGATTATGAATACCGTTTGCCGCGGTCTGCACTTCGGCTACCAGTATTACGTTGATTATAACGTCACAGACGAGAAAAACATTGAGTACGGTCTTGATGATCCCGCGCTTACAGTTGCGGTTGATTACGTTAAGTATCAGTCCGTGTCCACCGAAGACGGAACCTCGAACGCTCAAATCAGCTACGACGCTTCGTTCTCCGTCTACTTCGGC
This sequence comes from uncultured Lachnospiraceae bacterium, assembly GCA_964456045.1. Classification (GTDB taxonomy): domain Bacteria; phylum Bacillota; class Clostridia; order Oscillospirales; family CAG-272; genus DTU064. The sequence goes on along the minus strand of CAYWAD010000033.1, from coordinate 8,116 downwards.
AATATGTTCACCGTAACCTCAACCGATTCGGACGGAAACGAAACCATCTCCGAAAAGATTTATTTCACAACCGACTTCTCAGACATCGTTTATTTCGCAGACTACACGACATATCTTGAAGTTCTTGTCCACACAGGACTTGAATAACATAAAAAAATCAAGAAAATCAACAAAAAGTCGGATTTTTGAGATTGACATCTACAAAATAATATGTTACAATAAGCCGTTGCGTAAAAGCGACGGCTTTTGTCGTGCTTTTATGTCTCCTTACTGCCGTAAAATACAACAACAATACGGCGGTCACTTACTGTCCATGAGGAGGTATTAAACATGGAAAACATCAAGAACACCTACGAAGTCCTCTTTGCCCTCAGTGTTAAGAACGGCGAAGAAGCGGTAGAGGCTGCAAAAGAAAAGATCGTAAGCCTTATCGCAGACAACGCAGAGATCGTTGCTCAGGACGTTTGGGGCAAGCGCAAGTTTGCTTATCCCATCAATTATCAGAACGAAGGCTACTACGTACTCGTTTACTTCAAGTCAGCTCCCGAATTCGTAGCAGAACTTACACGAGTTCTCGGCATCACAGAAGATGCTCTCCGTTACATGGTTCTCGCTGTTGACGAAAAGAAGCAGGTCATCAAGACGGCTTCCACAGTCGCAGAAGAAGAAACAGTTGCAGAAGCTCCCACTGCAGAAGTTGCTCCCGAAGAGGAAGTTGTTGTAGCAGAAGCTCCCGCTACCGAAGCTGAATAATGAGGCGCGACGATGGCAAATTTTAATCTTAACAAGGTTATTTTAGGCGGAAGAATGACTGCTGACCCCGAACTTAAAATGACATCTTCCGGCATCCCCGTTACCACGTTTTCGATCGCCGTCAATCGCCGCTTCCAATCCAAGAGCCAGGACGGTCAGCAGCAGGCTCAGCAGGCTGATTTTATCAACTGCACAGCATGGCGTAATACAGCAGAGTTTGTTACACGCTATTTCCGTCGCGGAAGCTCCATTTGCGTAACAGGTTCTATCCAAACAAGATCTTGGACAGACCAGCAGGGACAAAAGAGATACGCTACCGATGTCGTTGTAGACGAAGCTCACTTCGTCGATTCCAAGGGCGAGGGCGGCAACTCCGGTTACACTCCCGACGCATACGGCTCTCCCGCATACACGGGCGGCACAACTGCCCCCAAGTTCGAGGAAATCTCGGACGATGACGATCTTCCGTTCTGATCGGACGATCGCATATTAACGAAAGGATAAGGTTTCAGATAATTATGGATAACAACCAGAACACGGCTCCCAAGACCGAAAAGACCGAAAATACACAGCGCAACTATCGTCAGGCGCCCAGAAGAAGAAAGAAAGTTTGCGTTTTCTGCGCTGAAAAGATCGATTACATCGATTACAAGGATACAGCACGTCTTCGCAAATTCGTAAGCGAGCGTTCCAAGCTCCTTCCCAGAAGAATCACCGGTACTTGTGCAAAGCATCAGCGTCAGCTCACACTCGCTATCAAGCGTTCCCGTCAGATGGCTCTTATGCCTTACATCTCCGACTGATTTTAATCAAAATCGCAGCAAAAAAGCCGCTTTTCGAAGCGGCTTTTTTATTTTCACAAGAAAAGCGGTCGAAGCTGACGACCGTCCGACGCGGCGGCAATCGCTTCCGGCAAAAGCCTGAAATCCGCGACGAGGGAATACGGCTTTTTCACCACATCATCCTGTAACATAGGAACGAAAAACACATTTTTACGTACGATAAGCTCGCCTATGTTCGCAAGATTCGCGCCCATCGCATCGTTTGACGCCAGCGCGATCAAAAGTCTGCCGCCGTTTCGAAGATGCGCCTTTGCCGCCATTGTAACGGGTGTGTCCGTTATGGCAGAGGCAAGCTTCGCGAGCGTATTCCCCGTACATGGGCTTATGATGAGCGCGTCAAGCGGCGTTTTCGGTCCGAGCGGCTCCGCATCCTTGACGGTCAAAATCGGCTCGCGTCCGCAAATCGCCGTGACTTTTTCGATCAGCTCCGCCGCCGTGCCGAATCTCGTGTCCGTCGATGACGCGGCATAGCTCAAAATCGGGCACACATCGTAGCTTTTTACAAGCAGCTCAAGCACCGAAAGCGACGCTCCGTGCGTACAGAATGAGCCGCACATTGCATAACCGATCATATGTCGCCCTCCGAATATCTCATTCGCTCCGTGATCTCATCAACGATTATTTTCGCCGCCGATTCCGGCGCGTATTTTCCCGGCAACGACGACGCGCGCACCGCTTTTATCCCCAGTCGTCGCGCTTCTGTGACGTCAATTCCGTATGGCGCAGACGCCAAATCTATCACAAGCGTTTCCTCCGGGATGACGTAAAGGCAGCATCCCGTCATAAACGTCACAGGGACGGTATTGATGATCGCGTCGTAGCCGGATGCGAACTCCGCAAGCCTTGCTCTGCCGTCCGTGATGTCCTCCACCCTGTGCCCCGCAACTTCCGCCATAGCAAGCTCACTTTTGTTTCGAGCCATGACCGTAAGTTTCGCACCAAGCGCGGAAAAACATCGCGCGACACATTTTGCAACGCGACCCGAACCGATGACGAGAATTTTGCTTCCCGTCACGGCGATTTTCTTTTCGGACATATAAATTTCAAGCGCTCCCTCCGCCGTGAGATTGGCGTTTTTCATCGTGAAACGCTCGGATTCGTAATAATCCGTCAGCGAAAGTCCCCGCTCGCGGCAGAACACACGAAACGCAGGGTCCGCCTTGCCGGCGTAGATCTCCGCTCCGCGCTCTGCGCCATCGAGAATAGCCTCCACGGGAACAAGCGCGCCGCTTTTTTCGTTCAAATATATGCCGTTTTTCACGGCCGGAAGCGGAAAAACAACAATTCCGCAGCCCTCCACCGCCTCGGCGGCAGTTTCACATCTGCACGCACCGAGGGCGTCGCCCGGCACGCCGTACACATTGACCTTTTTCCCCGACGACGCAAAATGCTCCGCGATTCGGCTTTGTCTTTCATCGCCGCCGAGAACGGCTATGCGATTTGCCTTATTCATCATTAAAGTACCTTTCAAAATAGCATTACGCTACCATTATATGCGGCCAAGGCGAGATATGAGACTTCGACGAAAAAAAGCTTTACAATTGCCGACAAACATGGTATATTATTCGCAGATAAACAAAACACCAAAGGAGAAAAGAAGACATGAACCTCAACTTGAAACGAATTCTCATCTGCTTGATTGCGCTTGTAATGGTGTTTGCGCTTTGCGCGTGTGACGAGGAAGACGATTCGACAGACGAAACAAACGAAAACCGCCCAAATACTGCGTCTGCAGAAAATGAAGACAAATCCTATACCTTCCAAATGGACGGTGTAGAGTGCACATTAACGTTAACGATAGACGAAAATACAGCAACCGTTGATGCAGCAGTCGGCGACTGCTTGGACGATCAAATCAGATCACAGCTCGATCTCGATGAAGGTGTCCGTCTGTATGAGTTTTGGCATTACACAGGCACTTACGAGCAGGATGGCAACACCTATACCGCAACAATCACGTCCTTGTATGCAACCTGTGAGCCGGAATGTGCCAATGAGGGCGAGGTTCGCAGTGCGCTGAAAGCCTACTACACAGGGCTTGACCTTGACGCGGACGAGCTTGAGCGAATTGAGAAAATGCTTGACGGCGAATGGGTGGACGTTACCGAGGCATATTCCTTCGAAAAGTGGACTATAGTTTTGGTGACGGATGACAGCGTCCCGGTCAGCGTGTCGATTTACAACGAGGACGGCGAACTGGAAGGGTTTTACGCATTCGACGACAACGCAGATGCAGTTCCTGCTGACACCAACGATCCTGCTGACATCAATGATCTTGCCGATATCAACGGCTTGAAGGTCTCTCTCAATGACGACGGCGAAAGCTACTGCGTTATCGGTTACACGGATACGGATGTTGTAATAATTCCGTCTACCTATAACGGACTTCCCATAACAAACATTGGTGATTATGCGTTCTGGTGTTGTACCAGCCTCGCAAGCATTACAATTCCGGACAGTGTGACAAGCATTGGCGATTATGCGTTCTACTATTGCATGAGCCTCGCAAGCATTACAATTCCGGACAGTGTGACAAGCATTGGTGACTATGCGTTCACTGGCTGTAGTAGCCTTACTAGCATTGAGATTCCGGACAACGTGACAAGCATTGGTGATAGTGCGTTATACGGTTGCGACAGCCTCACGAGCATTGAGATTCCGGACAACGTGACAAGCATTGGTGATAGTGCATTCTGCTATTGCGTGGGTCTCACGAATATCACGATTCCGGACAGTGTGACAAGCATTGGTGACTATGCGTTCTACAGTTGCACAAGCCTTACGAGCATCGAGATACCGGACAACGTGACAAGCATTGGTGAATGTACGTTCCGCTATTGTTGTAGCCTTATGAGCGTCGAAATCCCGGGCAGCGTGACAAACATTGGTGGTTCTGCGTTCGGCGAATGCACGAGTCTTGGGAGCGTTACAATCCCAGGTAGCGTTACGAGCATTGGTGGATGGACGTTCTACATATGCGACAGCCTCACGAACATAACCTTTGACGGCACAAAAGCACAATGGGAAGCCATCGAAAAGGACGCAACCTGGGACAACGGAACCGGTTACTACACCGTTCACTGCACCGACGGCGATATTACAAGAGAATAACATCAAAAAACGCACCCCCTTGGGTGCGTTTTTCATTATGCTCATTTTTTGGCTTCAATTTTGCTCCAAAGCTTGTCGGAGCCCCATTTGCCTGCGACGGCGAACAGCACGCCAAGCACCAAACCGCAAAGAATATCGGTAGGATAATGTACATAAAGGTACATTCTCGAAAATGCGATCAACGCGGCGAGTACAAGCGCCGCAATTCCCCACTTTTTGTTGTAGAGGAACAACGCCGTAGCGCCCTCGAAACTTGCGGTCGTGTGGCCGGACGGGAACGAATAGTCGTGCTGTACCTCTATCAGGTACGGAAGCGTTCCGGCAACATCGTACGGGCGAGTTCGCGCCACGAGCGGTTTTATCGTGATATTGCAGAAAACAAGACCGAGCACAAGCGCGATTCCCATTGCGGTACCGATCTTGCGAGTCTTTTTCGGAATCAACAACACAATCGCGAGCGCGATCCAAAAGATTCCTGCGTCACCGAGCAGCGTGATCTTCGGCATAAGAAAATCCAAAAATCCGCATCTGAAATGCTCGGCGATAAAATCGAGAAATTTCAATTCAAAAACATTCATAGCTTAGTTGTTATTGCACCATTCGTAGATTTTGTAGCCGTCATCGGTTTTGTGCAAGAACACATACATGTCTATTTCTTCGGGGCGATCCGAACTGCCTTTGTTATAGAGTATTTGATTGAACGAGATATGGCAGGTTACGGTTGTTTCGTTGAACGCGAAGAATTCACCGAGTTCGATTTCGGTAAACTCATAGCTGTCGTGTTCTTTAACCATCCAACTGTCCTTTGAAGCGGCTTCAAGGGCGGCGTAAAGGTCCGAATCGAGATCAAAATAGCCTTTTATTTTAGTAAGACTTGAATCATTCTGCATAAACGCGGCATACTGGGTAATCGCCTTTGTTACAAACTCACCAAGTTCTTCAGCAAGAGCTTCACTGTAACTGATTCCGGCTGTGTAAGTGAGCGTTTCTTCGTCATACTCGCACTTGACCTCGTTGCCGTTTTCGTCCGTGACCGTGACAGACGACGGAATCTCCGTGAAATAGGACAAGCGATACGTGCAGTAATCCACGCCCTCGATGTCGAAAGGCAGATTTTCGATAACGTCCGTGTTCTTGAAATAATCGACAATCTGGATGCTCGTAAGCGCCACATCACCGATCGTAACGGAATAGCCTTCCGGTGCATGCACCGTTATCGTATACGTTTCGGGCTGATCCGTATCATCGATGATCAACGTATCCGAAGCGATCGAAACGAACAGCTCAATACTGTCAAAGCAGTATGTTTTGTAGCCATGCTCCGTTGTTTCGTCGGACAACGCAAGGTTGATCGCCGCAATTTTTACGTTTCCGGCTTTGACTATAAACGTTGCGGAATCTTCATCCGCAGATGATCCGCGAGAATACGTAAGCTCTCCTGCCGCAATGGTTTTGGTGAGATGGTCGGTTATTTCCGCAGCCGTAACGCCTGAAGCGTCATATTTTGCGTCTGCCAGAAGTGCGGAATAGTCAACCGTCGGTTCAAAATACTTCGCAAACACCTCGGAGGCAACGTATTTCGGCTGTGCGCCTTCGTATTCGGCAAGTCTGCTCGACAGCACACCGAGCCCCACCGTAATAACAAGTATTGCGACAACAAGACAAGCGAAATATATCAAATAAAACTTGGGAAACTGTTTCTTTTGATTTCTTTTTTTCATTTTGACTTACCTCCTTTATCACTCAGGCATAACGAGGAAATAAGTGGGCATACGGCGCGGCTTTGTGAACGCTTTGTATTTGTTGATCAGACCTTGGAGCTGATATTCATCGAAATTCGAGGTGTCGATGCCGTATTTCGTATAATAATCTTCGTAATACATCATCGCTGAGGAGCCTCCGTCAAGCATGCCTGCGGTAACGGCACCGTATGAGAGCATCAAATCTATCATATCGTTGCGCGTTGCGCCGAGGCTGGACGCGGTTCTGCCGTCAGTTACGATAAGGATGACGGTTCCGTCCGCACGCTGCCCGATCGCGGTACGCTGCGCGGTTCCGGTATTGCTTTCGGCATAATGAAGCGAAACGTTCACTCCGTCATTTGAGATAAGGACATTGCCGGTTTGAAATGACACCGCATCGCGGATTCCGAGCGCGTCCGCTTCGGATTTTGTCATCGAGTTGGCGACAACGAGATTATTATCGCTGTCAAAGCCGATAAAGGTTCGCTTTGCGCCGTCATTCCAAACGCACGAGCCGAGGGAATACGTCAGTCCGATCGGGTTATCGCCCGTGCCGGTGCCGTTCGTGTCCTTGAACTCGCCTGCGTTTATAGCCGCGACCGCACCGTATTTTTTAACCATGTCAAAAATACGCATCCCGGTTTTGCCGCTTTTATAATCACTCGACGTACCGACGATCAAACGACTCGGATCCTTAACCAACAGTATATACGCCTTAAATGTCGAGCCAGTATACGTTTCGTATATCATTCCGTCGATTGCGTTTGCCCATTCATCGGAAACGGGAGGCTCAGACGTTGAGCCTTCATCGTCTGATACGGTGTCGGATGTGATATTATCCGTATCGACGTTGTTGTCGATTGTGGGCTTGACGATCGCATCCATGGGGATCACATCTACATTTACATCCGCACTCTTGGAAACGATCTCGTCAACGACGGCATCGTCCAAAAACAGACCGGGTACCCATTTTGTTGCGCTCGCCTGCATCGCGGAAAGCACAAGCAAATCGCGAACGGTTTCGCTGGGACCTGTCGCAACAGTCTTACAAACCGCAAAGAGCGCAAACACAAACACAAATATTACAGTAAAAATAACGAGCAACACACGCCCCACGATCGAATACGGTCTCTTTCGCGTTGAACGTCTTTTTATCGTTCGTCCGTTTGTCGGACTTCCGTTCGTCGGACGTCTGTTAGGGATAGGTGAATTATTCATTTTCCTTCCTCAAAATAAAGATTTTATCAGTTAAACACCCATTTTTTCTGCGCTCTGAACGAGATCAAGAACAGCAAAACATCAACGGGAATTTTTATAACGGTTCTGAGTACAGCGCTTTCGATATAAAGGAGGTCTGTAAGCAGGAACACCGTCAGCCATGAAACGAGCATTATCGGCACGGCAAGGCATATGTAACGCAAAAAGGTTTTGTACGGCTTGCCCGTATTTTCAAACACGAGTTTTTTGTTTACCGTAAAGTTGAAAACAAGCGAAACCGCTCTCGCAAGCGCGGTTGCCGCAAATAAGTGAAGATTCGTTACGTCTCCGAAAAAGAGCGCCGTGAGCAAATAAAAAGCCACAAGGTCCACCGCGGACGACGCCAGCGACGATGACGCATACTTGATTATAAGACCGTACACGCGGATCGAATCGCGGATCGGGCGAAAA
>CAYWAD010000032.1:0-14667 GCA_964456045.1 uncultured Lachnospiraceae bacterium | reverse complement strand
CCGGAACGGTAAAGCGCCAGAAGCTTTTCGTACGCCTCCGTCTGATGCGGGGTCAGCACGAGAGGTTTTTTGTCCGCTTTTTCAAGCCCTGCAAATGGATTTCGCCAAATATCGCGATATAAAGTTTCCGTGTAACCGCGCTCGGAAAGCGTTCTGAGCTGTGACGCTACCGCCCCGAAAGCGGCTTTCAGGTCTTTTTCGTCGGCGCAGCCGTCTGCGTCCGCAAGATATAAAAGGATCTCGCGAGCGCGCTTTGACCGCAAACTCGTTCCCTTTGCGATTGTTCTTGCTTCCTCCGCGGAAACGAGAAGCTTTATGATCGCTTCGCGCTTTTGATTTGTCGGCTCGGAAACATTAAAGCTCCGCGTGACAAGATTTTTTTTAACCAGCGTTGAAACAATGTCCAGAGTTGCGTCCGTTTCGTCAAAATGAGATTTCAACCCCGACGCGGAAACGCACCCTTTGGACTTTATATAGCTGTATACGTACTGCGCCTTGGAATTAAGCTCGCTAACGTCCGCCTCCGAATCGGTAACGGAATAATATTCCGAAACCTTGGAAAGCGCGCCGCCCGGAACGCAAACGCGCACTGCGTCACCGAATGTGCAAAGCGTATGTTCGCACATGAATTCGCACAGTCCGAGCAGCTCATCCGTAAGTGTGATTTCCGGATTCGTAACGGAATAGACCGGCTTGCATTTTTCAACATCTGTGGAATTGAAAACGGACGTAACAACGGCTCTGCGCTTGCGATTGCCGCCGCCGAAAGGCACACTTACAAATACCCCGACGCCGATCTGCTCGGCAAGTTCTCGCGGTATATAGTAGGTGTATTCTCTGTCAGCGTGTATCGGCGCGTCGAGTATTCTGACGCCGACATATCCGTTTTCCATCCGATTTTACCCTAAATTAAATCAGTAATTTCCTTCGTCCGGAGGAACGATCTTGAATTCGCCGTTTCCGAGTCTTGTAACTGCGCTCTTTACGGCTTTTTCGTCTCTGAATTCGCGCTTGATCATCGAAACGAGAGTTTTGTCCGTTTCCTTGTTCGCAATGAGATTTTCCGCATATTCGCGCTGCTTACAGTATTCGTTTGTTACGAGGCGCGCGCACTTTGCGGTTGCGATAACGAGGGTATAACGGTTAAACTTGCCCTTGGTAAGTTCATCAATGGAAGGGGAGATCATAGACATAATAAATTTGTCCTTTCTTTATATAAGTGTAATTTAATGCTGAGTTTCTTCCGTGTCGGACTTGCCGCCCGACATTCTCGACGCGATTGACTCCGTGGAAAGCGCGGAAAGAATAACATGATCGCTGTCCGTGACTATAACGGACGCGGTTTTTTTGCCGCAGGTCGCATCAATGACGCGACCGGACTCTTTCGCCTCGCCTATGAGACGCTTTGCAGGAGCGGTATCGCTTCCGATCACGGCAACGATGTGCTCACATGCAACCATATTGTTGTATCCGATGTTTACAAGTGTCATTACGCGCCTCACTCAAGGTTCTGTATCTGCTCGCGGATCTTTTCGATCGTGCTCTTTATGTCAACGACAAGGTACGCGATCTTCGTGTCCTGCGATTTTGAGCCGATGGTGTTTGTTTCGCGGTTGATTTCCTGAACGAGGAAGTCAAGCTTTCTTCCGACGGCATCGCCTGTTGCAACTATATCTCTGAATGCGGAAATGTGTGAGCCGAGACGAACGATTTCTTCGTCTATGGAAGCTTTATCCGCAAAAATTGCCGCTTCGGTAAGTATGCGCTGCTCGTTTATTTCAACTCCGCCGACCTCAAGCAGCGCTTTTATGCGCTCCGTCAGACGTTCGGGGTATGTTGCTATGTTTTCTTCCGAGATAGCCTTTATTTGCGCTGCCGCGGTCTCGATTTCAACGAGTTTCAGCTCCGCATCCGCCGCAAGTCTCGCGCCTTCGCGCTCTCGCATCGAAATAAATTCGTCAAGTGCGCGGTCAAGTACGGTTTTCACCGCTTCCCATTCGGCATCCAAATCCTCGTCCGGCTGAGTAACCGTGAAAATGTCGCGGAAGGAAGCAACTCTCGATACCGTTATGTCGTCGTGCAAGCCGTGTTCGGCGGCAAGACGTCGAAGCGCGTCGATGTAGGACGCGGCAAGCGCGCTGTCAAGATTGATCGTAACGCCCTGCTGCTCTACGACCTCAACGCCGAGGTAGCAGTCGATCTTTCCGCGAACGATTCCGCGTTCGGATATATAGGACTTGATTTTTTCTTCGATAAAGCCGTACTGTCTGGGATATTTCACCGTACAGTCAAGGAAACGGCTGTTAACGCTTTTTATTTCAAGCGTGTACTTTTTACCGCCGATCGTCTCGACGGCTCGCCCGAAGGCTGTCATTGATTTTATCATTATAAATCTCCGTTTATAATAGTCCGCGCTTGTGAAGCCGCGGTCTGTATTTGATAATGTATAGGATAATAAGGCGCCCTGCGAGTATGTCCGACATAATGAAAAGCAGATTTGCAAGCAGGAATACCGCCGCCTCCAAAACGGGAGCTTCCGTTTCGATTGCCGCGACGTAGCGCGATGCAAGCACGAGCAAAACCAGCACGGCATTGAAGCACAAAAGCTTCAAAGTCCACGCGAGCGGCTTAGGCTTTCTTTCGAATTTTGTCTTGATAACGGGATAATACCCTGCGAAAACAGCGTAGATCAAGGCAGAATATTTGTCCGGAAGTATCAAAATCGAAATTACGGAAACAACCGCATAAACGGACAGCGCCGTTTTCGTCCCGTATTCGATGTAAATGAACAGTATCGCAAACGCCGCAAAGATAACGCCGGAAAGCGAAAGTATATCCGTAATGTCCGCGATGTACATCAAAACGACGGACAGCGCGGCGGCAACACCGGAAAAAGCAATGCGTTTCGTGTTTTTCATCAGCAGCAACGGATCAGGTCTCCGCCCATACATTCGCAAAGGCAGTCCGCGCAGAGCAGAGACGAACACAAATCGCAGGAATTGCAGTTGTTTGCGTTATTTTGCTGCGAATACGCATTGCCGTAGGAGGAGGCGTTTCTGCGGATGTTGTTCTTTGCGGACTGATATTCCGCATTGGATGGATCCATGTAGCACGCAGTCTCAATGCTTCTGATCGCCTCCGCGTAATTGCCTTTTCCGAGCATCACGCAACCGAAAAGATAGTGCCATTCGGCGTTTCTTTCCGTGGACGGCACGGCATAAAGGATCGCGGCTGCCTCATCGAAGCGGCGAGCGTTTATAAGAGTTCTGACCTGAGCGAAATTGCCGGTCGAGCGCGTGTCATCCTCGTAAGCGCGAGCATAAGCGGAGCCGCCGTTGGCTCTTTCGTCGCGTATCGCGTCGTACGCTTCGTTGATTTCCTTCATTTTTTCCGAAACAAGATCCGACAGCGGATGGTTTGCATAATTGTCCGGATGATATTTTTTCGCAAGCTCGTAATAAGCTTTTTTGATCTCGGCGTCGGTAGCGTCGCGACTTACTCCGAGTACCTTGTAAGGATCTTTCAATTTAACACCTTTTCATCGCCGCAAAGGATGCGTTCCGCTTCCTTGGGCATACCTAAATAAATAATGTTTTTGGCAATATCGAGCGTTTCGGGATAGCCACCGTCGGGGACGGAAATAAGCTCCAATGCCGCAGCGGCAGGAGCAAGCTCCAACTTTATCACCGATAAAAGCTCGTCTCTTGCCGAGTCCGTCAAACTGCCGTAAACGGCATCGACGGGATTGTATCTGCCGCATTTAATATCGTCCTCGGCATCGTCGGCAGCATCGAGAATATAAATATACCTTCCCGTACCGCGCCCTATCTCGTAAAGTATTCGTGCCGTCGCTCCGTCAAAACCGTAGGCGAAGATAGTTCCGAGCAGTTCTCCGAAAAGTTCCGCAAGCGGCGAAATTTCGTTTGGCTTTTGCGCCTCAAACGCATAAAGCTCGTTGAGTTTTCCTCGCACCTCAGCTTCAAGCTCGGACGGCACTTTTGCACGCACAAGTCTGCGCTTTGAGCCGGGTAAAAGCATCCGTTTCGCCAGACGTTTAACGCCTTTTTCGTCCGTTTCGTCGTCCTCAAGCTTGCATTCCGTAAGCAGAGCCGCAACGGAAGCCGCATAGCGAAGCTCGTCTCCGCCGGACATAACGGGGCTTTTTTTTATTTTCAACGGGTTCATACAGCAATGCTTCGGCGTCACCGGGGGTCTCTCTCCGGAAGCGGCAAGACGACATAAGATAAGAAAGACCATATCATACGAAAGCGAAAAGGTCGAAGCCGCACCGGTAAGCTCTTTCATCGAAGCGCAGAGGCCGCAGTACACAGCACGGTAAAATTCGTTTTCGCGAAGCTTCAGCTCCGGCCGGTACGCTTTTACATAGCCAAACACTAAGTTTTGCCTCCGTTTTCAATCAGATACTTATACATAATATATAATAACCGATTCGGACGAAAATTTCAAGAGTTTTCGCTCAATTCGGCGGTGCATGTCGGCAATATCTTCCGAAAGCTTGTTGCATTGCTGTGCAAAATGTCCGTTTTCGTTGTTTTTTCGAGGGGGAAAGTTGGTCAATCAACGGCTTTACAGGAAAAGCACAAAAGAGTATAATATTCCACAGAAAAACGCAACTAAAGAAAGAAGATAGTTTATATGTCATACCCGAAAATATTAACCGTTCAAGATATTTCCTGCGTCGGTCAGTGCTCGCTCACCGTCGCGCTTCCCATAATATCCGCGTGCGGAGTTGAAACTTGTGTTATCCCGTCCGCAGTCCTCTCGACTCACACCGCCGGCTTCAAAGACTTCACGTTCCGCGATCTCACCGACGACATCCCCTCAATAAAAGAGCATTGGCTTAGAGAAGGAATCCGTTTTGATGCTGTATATACAGGTTATCTCGGAAGCGAAAAGCAGATCGACTTCGTTTTCGACATCATAAACGAAACCTCCGCCGACGGCGCCGTAACCGTAATCGACCCTGCCATGGCGGACAACGGAAACCTCTACCCCGCATTCGATATGCAGTACGTAGAAGCGATGAAAAAGCTCGTTTCAATCGCAGATTATGTGCTTCCCAACGTTACGGAAGCGTGCTTGCTCACGGGTGTCGAATATCGCACCTCGTACGACAGAGCGTATGTTGATTCCCTCGTCGCCGGACTTACTTCCATCGGCGCGAAAAACGTTATCCTGACGGGCATCTCCTACCGCGAAGGTATGACGGGTGTTGTCATTTGCGAAAACGGCGAATATCAATATTACGAGCATTCCTTCCTCTCCGGAAGTTGCCACGGAACGGGAGATATTTACGCCTCCGCCTTTACCGGCGCGTTGCTCCGCGGCAAATCCGCGTTCGAATCCGCAAAGATCGCGGCGGATTATACCGTCCTTTGCATCAAAGCGACCGCAGAGGAAGAAAACCATTGGTACGGAGCAAAATTCGAGCCGGTGCTTCCGAAGCTTATTGAAATGCTTGCATAAAGTCAAGTCCGGAAAAGCGAGTCCTCGCTTTTTCGGACTTTTTTGCGTTTTTTTGCGGATTTATGTCACAATTTGCGTTGTCAAGCTGATTTTTGTGTGTTAAAATAAGTGTATATACTTTTTAATCGGGAGTTTTTTATGCTGTCAAGTGCTTTTTGTGCCGGACTTTCCGGAATAGACGGCTACATCGTAACAGCCGAATGTAACGCGGTCAATATGTTGCCGGGATTCGAGCTTGTCGGCTTGCCCGACACCGCCGTGAGAGAGTCCAAAGAGCGCATCCGCGCCGCGGTTGAAAACAGCGGCTTCAAATTCCCCGAATATATGCTGACTCTGAATCTCGCGCCTGCCGACAAACGTAAGGAAGGCTCCGCTTTTGACCTTGCAATCGCGGTTGCGATACTTCATTCCGGCGGAATCATCGACAGAAGCGTTCGCTTGGACGACAAATGCTTTGCAGGGGAGCTTTCGCTTTCGGGTGCTGTTCGTCCGGTTAAAGGCGCGCTTTCGATGTGCGCCGCCGCACGGGATGCGGGACTTGCCGAATTTTACATTTCAGCCGCAAACGCAGCTGAAGCTTCCGTTGTTGAAGGGATAAAGGTTTTCCCCGTCGCAAGCGTCAGAGAGCTCGTGCTTCATCTCGGAAAAGAGACTTTGCTCTCGCCCGTTCGCTTTGTGCCGAACGAGCAGTCCGAGCTTTCCGCATCCGGGCTTGACTTCGCGGACGTAAAAGGACAGGGACGCGTCAAACGTGCGCTTGAAATCGCGGCGGCAGGAGGGCATAATGTGCTGTTGATCGGGCCTCCCGGCACTGGAAAATCAATGCTTTCGAAGCGAATTCCGTCCATTTTACCGCCGATGACCTTTGAGGAATCCCTTGAAACGACGAAAATTCACTCCGTCTCCGGAACGCTTTCCGCGGACGCAGGGCTGATAACGGTTCGTCCGTTTCGCTCACCGCATCATACAATGTCCGCTCCCGGTCTTGTCGGCGGCGGAAAGAACCCGATGCCGGGCGAAATTTCGCTCGCGCATAACGGGGTGCTTTTTCTTGACGAGCTTCCCGAATTCAACAAAGCCGTAACGGAAGCGTTGCGTCAGCCGCTTGAGGATCGCGAGGTTACGATAACGCGCGCGAACGGCAGAGTTACATATCCGTCGTCGTTTCAGCTCGTTTGTGCGATGAATCCATGCAAATGCGGGTATTACGGTCATCCCACGCATCCGTGTACGTGCAGTCAGTCCGAAATTCACAAGTATCTTTCGAAAATCAGCGGCCCTCTGCTCGACAGAATCGATATTCAGGTTGAGGTGCCGTCGCTTTCCTATGAGGAGCTGACATCGAAAAATACGGAAGCGGAAGCTTCTGCGGACATTCGCAAGCGAGTTATCGCCGCAAGGAAGCTTGCGGCAGACAGGCTCGCCGCATACGCGTCCTCGCCGGACGGAGACGCGCCTCCCGGCGGCGTGCGTTGTAACGCCGAGTTGACGCCGCGCCTGATACGCAAGTTCTGTACCCTCGATGCTTCCGCAGAACGCATCCTCGAAGGTGCGTTTTCCAATATGGGTATGTCTGCCCGCGCATACGACAGAATCCTGCGCGTCGCACGCACCGTTGCGGACCTTGACGGAGCGGAAACGATCTCGGCTCGTCACGTTGCCGAGGCAGTCCAGCTCCGAACGCTCGACCGCAAATATCGTCAGTGATTTTTTAACAGCTTGTTTTTTACTCAATTGCCGAAACTGCTGTGAAAAACTGTGCAAAACCGGTGGTTTCTTTTCCAAAACCTGTGGAAAATCTTATTTCCCGTCACAAAAAGCGCTTAAATACAAGAAAAGTTTTCAACATTATCAACAGGTAAGGCTGTGGAAAACTTTTTCGTTTGCTTCTAAATCGCGCTTTTTCAAAATATGTTAATTTACAAAAGCAAAGGATCACTACTGCCATGTCGTCAATAATTCATATTATGAATCCCGCAGCCGGAAAAGGTCGGCTTCCCGATCAAAATTCGCTTTCCGGCGAGGTCTATGTTACAAAAAAGCCCGGAGATGCCGTTGAGTATCTCAAAAATCGCCTTTCGGACGGCGAAGAATACGTCATTTACGTTTACGGCGGCGACGGAACGCTCAACGAAGTCGCAAACGGAATCATGCTTGCGAATGCGGACACAAAGATCACCGTCATCCCCGTTCCCACGGGCAGCGGCAATGACTTTTACAAGGTCACAAACGTCCTCTCCGAAGAAACTCCCTGTGACATGATAAAATTCAACGACCAATACGCTATAAACGAGGTCAATATCGGCTTTGACTGCGGCGTTGCAGAGAGAACGAACAAAATAAAAAGCCATCGCATCATAGGCGGTTCGTTTGCTTACATACTCGGAATCTTGGAGGAGTTTATCTGCAAGCGCGTCTCTCCTATGAAGGTGACGATAACGTCCGAGGACGGAACCGAAGAAAGCTTCGAGGGCGAATATCTGCTTTGCTTCATCGGGAACGGCAGCTACTACGGCGGCGGCTTCAAGGCGGCACCGGTTGCGAAGCTTTCGGACGGACTGCTTGACGTTGTTTTGGTCAAAAACATTGGCAGAATGCGCTTTTTGAGCATTGTCGGCGCGTATAAGACCGGCTCTCACATAGACCCCGAAACGGATCTTCCCGAAGAAGAATTTACAGATATTATGACCTTCCGCAGAGCGAAAAAGATCCGTTTTGACGGTATCGAAAAATATGCCGCGGACGGCGAAATTTTCGATTGCAATGACGGCGTACTCACGATAGAATGCATCCCGTCCGTTGTGTCGGTTTCGCCCGAAATGCCTTCCGAAACGCCCGTTCCGGCGTTAAAATAATCAAAAGCGAGCCGTTTTATGTATATTTCCGATCTTCATGTTGATACCGTGTACCGCGCCCTTTCAAACGGGCTTCGTACAATACCGGATGCACATCTTGATTTTTCCCGAATGAAAGAGACCGGCTACGCTTTGCAGGTGTTTGCCGCTTTTGTAGATAAAGGTCGCGAAAAATCCCCTTGGGAGACTTGCCTGAAGCTTATCGACCGCCTGAACGATGAAATATCCGAAAATTCCGACATTGTTATGCCCGTGCGCTCCGGCGCCGAGTTGAAACGAAATCTCGACGGCGGCGTTATGTCCGCGCTTATTTCCGTCGAGGAGGGCGACGTCATCGAGGGTGAGCTTTCGCGAATCGAGGAGCTTTACCGTCGCGGCGTAAGAATGATGACCTTGACCTGGAATCACCGAAACAGCCTTGCCGCCCCTGCTTACGACGCAGATTCCGATTCCGTCTCCGCCTTTGGTGACGAAACGACCGGACTGACCGAGCTTGGCAGAGCGTTTATAGCAGAGCTTGAGGCACGCAGGATGATTCTTGACGTGTCCCACCTCTCCGACCGCGCTTTTTTTGAGCTTGCGGAGTTGGCAAAGCATCCATTTATCGCGAGCCATTCTAACGCGCGCGCCGTCCATGATGTTCCGCGTAACCTCACGGATGATATGATACGCTTGATTGCAAAAGCAGGCGGTATCATAGGTTTGAACTATTATGCCGATTTTGTCGGCGGAGAGGGCGGATTTGCGGATCTCGCCCGTCACGCGCGGCATATTTCGGAAATCGGCGGTTCGGACATTCTCGCGCTTGGCTCGGATTTTGACGGCATTCCGTTCAATCCGCTCATCCCGAATTGCACTTCCGTCCCCTGCTTTTGCGATCATCTCGAACGCATCGGCTTCACGGACGACGAAATCGACGGTATCATGGGTAAAAACGCGCTCCGTTTCCTTTCCGAAAATTTATAAATTTTCAGCAAAAACTCCCGCACCGGACTCAAGTTTTGAGTTCGGTGCGATTTTTGTGCCGCTCGGAACTCTTATCCCGTCACCGATGTAGCATCCCTCACCGACGATGACTCCTTCGCCGAGCGTTACCCGTGAGCCGATTGTCACGCCCCGGCAAAGGATTGCACCTCTCGCCCTAACCTCGCTTCCGATGCTTACGCCGTCATGCAAAACGGAGCCGCTGAGGAGGCAATCGTCTCCGACGCGCACATTCTTGCCCACGATCGCTCCCGACGGCTCAACATTTGCGTCAAGTCCGCGGATTTTTCCCGTCGCCGCGTCATGGCAAACGTCAAGATACGTCTCCGGCGTGCCCATATCGCACCAGTAGCCGCTTCCGATGCAGCCGAAAATGCGCTCGCCGCGCCTCAACATCGCAGGAAAAAACTCACGCCCGAAATCGTATTCGCAATCGGCGGGAATCATCTCGACGGCACGACGCGAAAGCACGTATATCCCCGTGTTTACAAGCGAGCCGGGAGGCGCATCGTCCGGCTTTTCGCGAAAATCCGTAATTCTTCCGTCGTCGTCCGTAACTACAACGCCATACCGCTCCGGTTCGGACGAACGTGCAAGTATAAGTGTCGCTTCGGCGCGGTTCAGTCTGTGAAGCGCAACGGCACGCAAGAGCAAAAAATCGCATACCGCGTCACCCGATACAACGATCAGCTCGTCACCGCAGCCGAAGATCTCAGCCGCCGCTCTGACACCTCCTGCTGTGCCCATGTCGAGAGTCTCCTCAAAATATTTCATGTCCACGCCGCATAAATTGCTGCCGCAAGCCTTTTTTATTTCCTCCGCGCGATACCGAACCGTAACGGCACATTCTTTTATCCCGGCCTCGAAAAGCATACGCGCTCCGCATTCGATAGCACTTCCGCTCCCGATGGGTACGATCGGCTTCGGAACCGTGTCCGTGATCGGTATAAGCCTCTCGCCTCTGCCGCCCGCCATAATGACTGCGGCAATCCCTTTATTTTCGTTCATAACCGTTTCTCACTGTTTTATGCACGTCAAAAACGAAATTTTGTCGTGTGATTTGTGAATTTATTTTGGCTCTGCGAAGCTTTTTTTATGCGCGTTCGCCTCCTTTTTGAATATATTTCCGGCTCGGCGTCTATAATACCGAAGAACAAAAAGAATGTGTATTTGGAGGGATGTTATGATTAAGGGATGCGAACGAAGAATGATTAAAATCGAAAATCCGGAAAGCGAGCTGTTCGAATATGCGTATTTCATTTTGCGCCAAAACGCTCCGTCCGCGAAAAAATGCAAAAAAGAGGAACTTTTGCGCGAAGCCGTCAGGATAACGGACGGGAAACTTACGGAAAACTCGCGAAGAAAGAAAAATAAGGATGTTGCCCTTCGACTGATGTTTTTTGCGTTCGGAGCGATTCTGTCCGCCGCCGTTTCGCTCGCGATTTTTCTTATGCGCTGACGTAGAATTGCCGATTACTTGACAAAACGGGATTTAAGTGTTATGATAACTTGAGATTTTATTGATGTGCGCGTCGTTTTTCGCACATCTTTACATATATTTATACCCATCTGCGTCCGAAAGGACATCGACTTCTTTAAGAAAGGAATATTATGGCAAGAAGAAAAAAAACAGCAGTATTAGGCAAGATCAAGGCATTTGCGCTCGGCGGAATTGATGAGATCGGCAAAAATTTGTATGTCATCGAATACGAAAATGACATCATCGTCGTTGATTGCGGTCTTGCGTTTCCGGACGAGGATATGCCCGGAGTTGACCTTGTGATCCCCGATATTTCGTACCTTGAAAAAAATGCGGACAAAGTTCGCGGCATATTCATAACGCACGGTCATGAGGACCACATCGGAGCGTTGCCCTATGTTCTCAGAACGCTTCACGTTCCCGTATACGGAACAAGGCTTACTCTCGGAATCCTCGAAAGCAAGCTTGCGGAGAACAAACTCGATTATCAGCCGAACATCAATTGCGTTGCGGCAGGCGACGTCATCGAAGCCGGCGCAATGACAGTCGAATTCATTCGCGTCAACCACAGCATTGCGGATGCTTGCGCACTCGCAATAAAAACGCCGCTCGGATATATCGTTCATTCCGGCGACTTCAAATTTGACCTCACGCCCATCGACGGCGAAATAATGGACGTAAAACGTCTGTCCGAGATAGGCGATGAGGGCGTAATCCTTTTGATGTGCGACTCGACAAATGCCGAGCATTCCGGTTACACACCGTCCGAACGAACCGTCGGCGCATCGTTTGACAATATTTTCAACGTCAACCGCGACAAGCGCATCATCGTCGCAACCTTTTCCTCAAACGTACATCGCGTACAGCAGATCATAGATTGCAGCATACGTCACGGAAGAAAAGTCGCGGTAACGGGACGCAGCATGGTTACCGTTGTCGGTGCCGCATCGCGCCTCGGCTACATGGATTTCCCCAATGACGCATTGATCGAGATCGGCGATGTCAAAAAATATCCTCCGAATCGCGTTACAATAATCACAACGGGCTCGCAGGGAGAGCCGATGTCGGCGCTTTCGCGTATGGCGTTCGGCGATCATTCGAATATATCTATCGGCGAAAATGACCTTGTTATCATCTCCGCCCATGCAATTCCCGGAAACGAAAAGCTCGTCGGAAAAACGATAAACGAGCTGTACCGTTGCGGAGCGGACGTTTATAACGATTTGACAAACCACATTCATGTTTCGGGTCACGCGTGCCAGGAGGATCTCAAATTTATGCACGCGCTGACAAAGCCGAAATATTTCATGCCCATTCACGGTGAACGCCGCCATCTTACCGAGCATAAAAAGCTTTCGATGCTGATGGGAACGCCGTCCGAAAACATTTTCGTGCCCGATCTCGGTCGTGTCCTCGAAATCGATGCCTCCGGCGCACGTTGGAACGGAAGCGTTCAGTCCGGCAAGGTACTTGTTGACGGAACCGGAGTCGGTGATGTCGGAAATGTCGTCCTTCGCGACAGAATACTGCTCTCGCAGGACGGACTTATCGTCGTGTCCGCCGCTGTCGATATGCTGGCTCGCGATATTGTCACGCCGCCGGATATTTACACTCGCGGATTCATATATGTCAAGGAATCCGAGGAATTGATGGATGAAATGCGCGAAGTTGCGCTTGATGCGCTCGAACGAGCCGTTTATTCCAACAAAAAGGACATTTCCGACATGCGAAACGACGTCAAGGAAGCCCTTTCCAAATTCGTAAACAAAAAAATCAAACGTCGCCCGATGATACTTCCCGTTATTCTCGAAGTTTGACAACCTCATCGGCTTAACATCATGTAACATACGGAGAAAAAAATGATCAAACATATTATTCTTTGGCGCTTGCGCCCCGACGTCGAGGTTGAAAATCTCGCGCAGAAGATCGCTTTCTGTCGCGAAGGCTTTGCGGCTCTTCCGAGAAAGATCCCCGGCCTTGTCTCGATAAAGCTTTATACGGCACCGCTCCCGTCCTCAACCTGTGACCTTATGCTGGATGCGGTTTTCGAGGACGAAGCCGCTTTAATCAACTATAAGTCCCACCCCGAACATCTCGCGGTAGCGTCCGTTATCAGACCGCTCATCACAGAACGCGTTTGCATGGACTGCGAAGCGTAACACACAAATAAAAATCAAAAGCACGAGAGCACCGCAAAGGCACTGTCGTGTTTTTGTGCGTCAAAACAAAGTAAAGGATACCGCCATGAAATACGATTTTGAAACACTTGTATCAAGAAAAAATACCGGCGCGGTTAAATGGAACGCTATGTATTCCGCCAAGCCGGATACGTCCGATTCCGCAGTCCCCTTTTCGATTGCGGATATGGAATTCAAAAACGCTCCCGAAATTATCGAAGGACTTAAAAATTATCTCGATTCCGCGATCCTCGGATATACAGCACCGACAAACGCCTATTACGATGCCGTTATCGCTTGGCACGAAAAGCATCACGGTTTCGCACCCGAAAAGGAGCATATTCTCACCTCGCCGGGCGTGGTTCCCGCGTTCATAAATGCTGTCGGCGCGCTCACAAAAGCAGGTGATTCCATCGTTTTTATGACTCCCTCGTACCCTCCGTTTTGGCGTGCAGGCACAGATAATTCGGTCAATGTCGTCGAATGTCCGCTGATTGACCTCGGTGATACATACGCAATCGATTTTGATCTTTTTGAGTCAATCGCCGCACGCGAGGAAGTTAAAGTTTTCATCCTTTGCAATCCGCATAATCCCGTCGGCAGAGTTTGGACGAAGGACGAGCTTACAAAGCTTCTTGACATATGCCTTGAAAATAATGTTTATGTCATTTCGGACGAAATTCATTCGGATTTGATCCGCCGCGGTGTCAAGCATACCTCAGTCGGTACCTTGGACGAAAAATACGCGCCCATCTCGCTCATATGCACTGCTCCGTCAAAGACATTCAATCTTGCGGGAATGCAAACATCAAATGTGATCGTCAAGGATGCTGCCCTGCGCGAAAAGATCAAGTCGGGCGGAGTCGATGTCGGCTTGTCCGCGCTCGGCTACGAGGCGTGCAGACTTGCTTATACCGTAGGCGAAGCCTGGTACGATGAGCTTATCACGGTAATAGACGATAATTTCAAGCTTATGCACGATTACATATCGAAAAATCTTCCCGCACTCAAGCTTTACCGCAGCGAAGGTACATATCTCGCTTGGCTCGATTGCCGTTCGCTCGGCCTTTCCAAGGAGGAACTTGAAAAGCTTAATGTCCAACATGAGCTTTTCCTTGACGAAGGATATATTTTCGGCAATGAGGGTATCGGCTTTGAACGCATAAACATCGCCTGCCCCCGTCACGTACTGATCTCCGCGCTCGATCGTATGTGCGAAGCATACTCAAAATAAAATGTCAAACGAAAATATTTTCACAAAAAAGTCTGACGTGTATTCGTCGGGCAGACAGCCTTACGCACCGTAAGCCGTAGAAAAAATATTTTCCGAAATGATAAAATCAGGCGAAAAAGCCGCAGACATAGGATCGGGTACGGGAATACTGTCACGCGAATTTATAAATCGAGGCTACGAAGTGTACTGCGTTGAGCCGAACGACGAAATGCGTGCCGTCGCGGAAAAAGAGCTATCGAAAAATCCGAATTTTCATTCCGTTTCCGCGTCCGCAGAGAACACACGGCTCCCCGATGCATCCGTCTCGCTTGTAACAGTCGCATCCGCGTTTCATTGGTTTGACGCCGAGCTTTTTCGCAAAGAATGTCAGCGAATCTTAACATCCGACGGTACCGTCGCCATACTCGCAAGCAAACGCGCGATCGACGCATTTTCGCAAGCACAGCACGA
>CAYWAD010000031.1:0-14729 GCA_964456045.1 uncultured Lachnospiraceae bacterium | reverse complement strand
TAAGGTTACCGAACATCAGGCAGCCGACGAGCATAACGGAATCGGGAGCGACAAGCCCCGCAACTACCGTGATGATTATCGGGAAAAGGATTCTCGTAAGCTTGGAAACGTCCTTAGGCTCGTAAGGCATACGAATCATACGCTCTTTTTTCGTTGTCAAAAGCTTGATAACGGGCGGCTGAATGATCGGCACGAGCGCCATATACGAATAAGCCGCAACCATGATGGCGCCGAGGTACTGCGAACCGAGCTTGTTTGCAACAACGATTGAAGTCGGGCCGTCGGCAGCGCCGATGATCGCGATGGAAGCCGCGTCGTTGATGTCAAAGAAGACGGACGCGAGGCATAGCGTGAAGAAAATGCCGAACTGCGCCGCCGCTCCGAAGATCATCAGCTTCGGATTTGACAAGATCGGGCCGAAGTCTATCATCGCGCCGATACCGATAAAGAGAATAAGCGGGAACAGCTCCGTCAGAATACCGGCGTCGAAAAGTGTCTCCAGCATGCCGACCTCCGCAAACGGAAGATTTACTATGATCGCACCGAAGCCCATCGGCAAAAGCAGCGTCGGCTCCATATCTTTTGCAATTGCAAGATAGATCAGCACGCCGCCGATTATCCACATCACAACCATCTGCCAGGTAACATTGAGTAAGTTTTCATACAATATCTCCATAAGATATTCAAAACTCCTTTTCTTTACTTATTTTCGGGCAATAAAAAAGACTGCACCGATACACCTATAGTATCGGTAACAGTCTCGCCGTCACAAATAATTTGCTTATACGTTTGCGGATACCATTCAAGGTACCGTACTGACGCAACACGTCGCGGTAAACCGCCGGCTACTCCCCGTATTCTTTACGCTTATATTATAAATTCCGCCCTGCCCTTTGTCAAGAGCAAGGCGAAAATTTTATACATATTTATTCCTCGGCAAGTCCGCGAAGGAATGTCGGCACATATGTGCTTGCCGCTTCCGCGAAGGTCTCCATTTCGGCTTTCGAAGCCGCGTGCATTGTCGATCCGTCACCGATGAGTGCTCCCGAATCGAGGAATTGCTGCAAAAAGTAGCGTTTCGCGCCGGAAAGTCTTTTCCCGATCTCGGCAAAATCGGAAACTTCGTGAAACTCGGAAACGACAGTCGTTCTGAACTCGTGATCGACACCGGAATTTATTATCACCCGAACGGACTCGTCGATTTTGTCCACATCGACGGGAACGCCGACGGTTTTTGCGTATTTGTCGCGGCTGTTTTTTACATCCATCGCAACATAATCGACGTTTCCGGAAGAAAGGATCTTTTCAAGGCGCTCCGGGTGCGTTCCGTTCGTATCCAGCTTCACCAAAAAGCCCATTGACTTTATCCTTGCAATGAAATCCTCCAGGTTTGCCTGCAAAAGCGGCTCGCCGCCCGTGATCGCAACGCCGTCAAGTATACCGTGGCGCTTTTCGAGAAAGCGGAAAAACTCCTCCTCATCCATGCCGTCCCGCACGTCTATATCCGTGACGAGCGCGGAATTATGGCAAAACGGGCATCTCAAATCGCAACCGGCGAAGAAAACGGTACACGCCATATGCCCCGGAAAGTCAAGCAAGGTCAATTTTTGAAGTCCCGAAATTTTCATATTAGCCCTCCGCTGTCGCCGCGTATTCGTCAAGGATCCGTGCGGCGCAACCGACAAGCTCCGAGCAAGGGCGACGTTGATAGTATTCCTTTGTGCGCTGTTCGGGCTCACCGCCGACCTGACCTACCGGCAGCTCAAGCAGCTCTCTGCAAATGTACGAGCCGTTTTCGTCCTTGAAGCGCTCCATAAGCATACGCACGCGAGCGTAGTGCTCGGATTTCGCCGCGCCGCCGTTCGAATTTGCGTTACAATCTCCGCCGTAGAGCATTCCTGCCGCCATAAGCATGCCGGAAACAGCTCCGCAAACCTCGCGCATACGTCCCATACCGCCGCCGAATGACGACGAAAGCGCTTTTGAAGTTGCCTCGTCGATGCCGGTTACATCCGAAAACGCCGCAAACACCGCCTGCGCGCAGTTATATCCGTTTTCGAATAGCTCTCTCGCCTTTTTTTCATGTACAGTCATTTTTTGAGTCCTTTCTGTGAGTTCGAAAGAAAATCACCGCCTCGTGGGACGGGACGGTGATTTTTGCCTTAGTTTTTGTCGTAAGCATCCACCGACTCACCGGCAGACACTTTCTGTGCGTCGGAAATTATCTTCTGTGCGGAATCGACGAGGACGTAGAAACGTCCGCTTCCGTTGACGGTAACGAGCGCACGGCGCGTCGAATAACGATAGAACGAATACTCGGTTTCGTTTCCGCCGTTCGTCGTGACCTTGAACGTCAAGATAAGATTTTCGTCGCTGATAATATCGTCATCTTCGGGAGCTTCTCCCTCATACGAGGTCAAGAGCAAGGTCTTATACAGCTCTCTGAAGTTTTTTATATCATCAACCTGACCGCAGGAATCACCGATTACAACAAGATTGGGGTTCTCGTTCGGATAATGTGTCAAATTGAAGACTTCGCTGAATTCGGGGCTGACAATGCTTATTTCCTTAACAAATGTGATGTTTCGGGAGAAAATCGCGCCGTCGATCCAGTGCATCAGATCCCATTCGAGGAACTCGAAGTCCGAAGCGGGGACTTTTACCACGATTCTGAAAAGCGAGGTGGCAACATAATAGTAGCCGTCGGAAGTCTTTTCGCTCACTTTAAGCGTGATCTTCGCGCCGCTGTATTCATAAGACACGGTATACGCCGGATTATCCAGACCGAACTCCGCAAGTGTTTCATCATCTGTGCCGAGCGCGGCAACAGATTCGCCCGTATAATAGCAGAGCGTTTGAAGCGTCGTATCGTAATACATCGACAGATTATATTCCGCCGGGAACACCGCAATAGACTTTGCGACCGCAGTTGTTTCCATTTCGGAAAGTTCTTCCGTCGTAAGGTTACGGCAAACGAGAAAATCCTCATCGTTACGCTTGATCGTGAAATTATCAATAAGATAATAGCTTGTTGTTTCAATTCCTGCCGTGAGCAACGGCGAAAGCAGACTTTCAACGGGCTGAAGGATTGTGTCCTCAAGGCCGACATCTATGATATAGATCGTGTCCCTGCCCTCATACATCGCATAGTACGCGCCGCCGGAGATGATCTTTTTTCCGATCGTGATCTTATGCACCTCGCCTGATGTTGTAGTAAGGATGTAGTACGGAGGTGTAACTCCGTCGCCTGCAAAGCCGTAGTCGATAAGCTCCTGCTCCGTAGGATTCTCCGTCACCTTTTCGGGCGCCATGGAATAGCCTGCCGAAACTACGAGCTCCGAAAACAGAGTTTCATCGTAAGCGAGACTTTCATAGCCTTCAACGGCAAAATCGCTTTCCGAGTCGCCGGTACGGATGAACTTATATTCGCCGTAATCGTTATGAACCTCGATAGACTGAATGTTCGCTCTTTCCACATGAGGGAAAATCAAAAAGTAGTCACCGTATGTCAGGCTTTCACCTTCTGCTGTTTCGGGCGGTTCCGCTTCCGTTCCTTCCTCATCCGCCGTAAGCGGCTTGATTATCACGAAATACGAAATCAAGAGAAGCACGAACAGCACCGAAAGCGTGATTATAAATACACTTTGTCTTTTTATCATCTGTACTTTCTCCTGACAGTAACCACAACGCAAGCGGCAATGGTAACAAGCGGCATAACGGCAATAAATGCGCGTGTCCAGCTGTTTGCCTGTTCGGTTGTAATATCAAGGGTGTTATCGTTAAATACCTTGAAGTCAATGTCCGCGGGGACTCTTTCCTTGCCGAACGCTCTCATACAAGCGTAAAGCACATCCGAGTTAGCGTAAACATTACTGAGAATATACTGAGATGCTGTGAAATCGGTACAACCTGCGGCAAGGACGTAGCTCGTATAGTACTCGTTGTCCCTGATGCGGGTTTCCTGCGAGATAGTCATAAGACTGTACGTACCGGCTTCTTCCGAAACAGAACCGTCAGCGGCGATATGCGCGGTATCGTAAGTCATAAACACGTCGGATACGTTTCTCGTATCAACACCGAAGGTCTTTGTTGTATAAACCTTGTTTATGGGGCAAGCGTCGCGGAAGATCACCTTGGGCCAGTTCGACATTGACGTAACCTGCTTATATATCGAAGAAGCGAGTTCTTCATCGTTTGTGTTATACTGAGCAACAAGCGCAGATCCGTCAACGGAAATTGCGTGTTCTTCGTCAACAATCGTTGTGCCTGCTTCAAACTCGATTCCCCACTCATAAAGGAACTCGTTGAGGTTTGTCAAGTCGCTGACTCTTGCCGGATCAACGAACACAAAGAGGGATCCGAGTCCGTCAAGGAATTTGTCGATCTTTTCGATTTCGGAATCGCCCACAGATACATCGGTATATCCGCTGAAGTCGTACTGAGGGTCATTGATAATTACAACTCTTGCGGCAGGGTCAATATCCTCTGTTGAAAGATCGATCGCTTTTACGTCATAGCCTGCGTTATAGAAAAGCTGGATCAGCGCGGTCGCATCCTCATCGGAGGTGAGCGACTCGCCGTGACCGGACGTGAAGTACGCGATGGGCATTTCGTCCGCCGTTACCTGAAGGATCGCGGAAACGAACTGTTCCTCGCCCTTATACGCCCAAACATAATCCGTATCGTCCGTATCGGTGATAAAGAAGCTTGTATACGAGAAAAGGCGGAATTCCGTGCCGCTTTCAACGATAACGGATGTTGTGGGAACGTACGGAGACGACGTTGTTGTGTACTTTTCAAGGTAGACGTTATTTGTAAGCACGTCTCTGTAGTCTATGGTTACATTGTCGAACTCTTTTTCGAGCAGACGCGCGGTATTGAGGATATAATACATGGAGCCGTCCGCTTCAAGCTCATCCTTTTCCATACAAAACGTGATGACTACCTCGTCCTCGACGTCCGCCAAAAGCTCGTATGTTGCGTCCGAAAGCGAGAATATCTCGGATTCGGTCATATCGATGTACCACAAATATTTTGACGCAAGCGCCGTGAAAATTACGTTGAAAATAATCACAAACGCAACAAATGCGACAGTGAACATAACGGAATAGCTTCCGTATTTGATCTTTTTGGTCTTAAGTGACTGTTTAATATTCATCTCTCTGCCTCCCATTAAGCCCAACGGCGCTTTTCATAAACGCGCACGGTAAGGAAAATAGAAACGATCGAGATCGAAGCGTAGTATACGACTGCGCCGAAGTCGAAAATTCCGTTCGTAAAGTTACCGAAACGAGAGAAGATGGAGAGCCAGCTTAGGATGGAACGAATAAAGTACGAGTTGATGTAGCTGTTTCCGAAGCTGATAACAAGGAAAACGAGCAACACCACAATCGTTACGACGCACGCAACCATCTGATTTTCCGTCAAAGACGAAACGAGAAGTCCGATTCCGACAAACGCCGAGCCGATAAGCAGCAAAGCCACCATATCACCGACAAGGATAGCAACGTGAGATGTGTCGTAATCGCCCTTGTAAAGCGCGAACGGGATGTAATAAACAACTGTGAGAAGCATTGTTCCCATAAGCATCGTCATTGCGGCGAAGAACTTCGCCATAACCATTCCCGTGAGACTGACGGGCGATGTAAGAAGCATCTGTTCGGTGCGAGTGCGTCTTTCCTCGGAGAAAGATTTCATTGTAAGTATCGGTACAAGTATGATGAAGACAAAAATCATAAGCGAAAAATATGATTTTGTCGATCTCGTTGCCGACTGAATCGTTGTATATGAGAACGCAACCGCGGATATGAGCAGAAGTGCCGCCGAAAAAATATATCCGATCGGAGTTGTAAAGTACGTTCGCATTTCTTTTTTATAGATAGCGCCCATTTGAAAAATCCTTTCTTTATCCCTTACTGATTATCGCCGCTTTCATCGGAGATAAGCAGCTTACGCTGTTTTTTGCCGGACGATTTTTTGAGCTCGGCTCTGTCAACAAGCTTGATGAACACGTCCTCAAGGTCCTCGCCCACAGGTTCAAGTCCCACAAGCGGCCAATTGTTCTGTGCAAGAGCGAAGAACAGAGACTTTCTGATATCAACGCCCGATTCGCTTTCGATGACATAAGAATATGCGTCGCCGTCACGCTCGCTGCGTCTTTCAACGCGTTTAACGCCGGGGCGGGAACGAAGCAACGTCGTTACCTCGCGTGCGGGACCGCAGATCTTCGCAACAAATGCGCGACCGTCTGCCGCTGCCGCCGCGATTTCCTCGCGCTTTTCGTCAGCGATGATCTTGCCCTTGTTGATGATAACGATTCTGTCGCAAACAGCCTGCACTTCGGAAAGGATGTGCGTGCTGAGAAGGACGGTATGATTTGCGCCGAGCGCACGGATAAGAGAACGGACCTCGATCACCTGCTTGGGATCAAGACCGACGGTAGGCTCATCAAGGATAATAATGGGCGGATTTCCCACCAACGCTTGAGCGATACCGACTCTCTGCCTGTAACCTTTGGAAAGGTTTTTTATAAGTCTGCCTCTTACGTCCGCGATTTTTGTTATTTCGCAAACTTCGTCAAGATGCTTTTTGCGATTATATTCGCACTTTTTAAGATCGTATGCGAAGTTGAGATATTCGTCAACGGTCATATCAATGTAAAGCGGAGGCTGTTCCGGAAGGTATCCGATCATTTTCTTCGCCTTTTCCGGGTAATCGAGCACATCATTTCCCGCAACCTTGCAGGTTCCGGACGTTGAAGAAAGGAATCCGGTTATAATGTTGATCGTTGTTGACTTACCGGCTCCGTTAGGTCCGAGGAAGCCGACAACTTCCCCCTTAGCAACCTTAAAGCTTATATCGTCAACGGCATATTTTGCACCGTAACGCTTAACAAGGTTTTCAACCTCAATCATATATTCGGTTTCGCTTGACTGTTTTGTGTCTTTTTCTTTTATTTCTTCGGTTTTTCCCATAAGGTTTTCTCCTGACTGAAAAATCTTGGTTTTGGCAGTACCTTTGCGACTTACGAAGCCGTCAATTGCGCGTATGCGTGAAGCGCATTAGGCAAAGTATTTGCCGTAGCCTGCGACGCAAACCGCCGAGCAGGGTATAACGCGTATATTATACCATACATTTTGTCAAATGTGTTGAATAATTTATGTGAACGGGGTGTTTTTGTCGAATTTTATGTGATTTATGCGTGAACTTTCGCCGCCGGAGCAATAGCAGACAGCATCACTCCGCGATTCGTTCCCTGACGTCTGTGCGAATAGAACAGTTCGCCGTTTTCGAAGGTCGATATGTCGCAAACGTCGATGTTTTCCGCTTTCACTCCAACCGCCGTCAAAATATCGCGATTCAAAGCCGGCAAATCGCAATGTTTGCCGTCCGCAAATTCGTAAATTTGCCTTTGCGAAAGCTCCCTTGCGCATTGGGCAACGTATTTTGATCGGCTCTTTGACATAAGCTCGAACAAGAGCGCGTCAAAATCATCCCCGACCTTGTACTCCGCTTTCTGCACGGCAGGTCCCGTCGCCGCAACAATATCCGACGGTGAAAATCCCAAAGAGCAAAGTCTCTCTACCGCAAGCGCCGCAATGCCCATTGCGGTCCCTCTCCAACCGGCATGAACCGCCGCGACAGCCTCGCCGCCGCGCGTCGCCAACAGCACGGGAACGCAGTCTGCGGTCTTTACCGCAACCGAAACGCCGACGGAATCGGTGTAAAGACCATCGCCTCGAAGTTCCGATGACGAATCCGCCTCCGTCACACAAAAAATAATATCAGAATGGATCTGCTCCGCCGCCGAAACGAAGATTTCCCTCCCCAAAGTCGGCAGTCCTGCCGCGGACGCAAACCTGCGTCTGTTTTCGAGTACGATTTCGTCCGGCTCCTTGCCGAATCCCATGTTGGCGGTTCCGAGAGCGTCTCCGGACGAAACGCCGCCGAGCCTTGTTGAAAATCCGTGCGGAACGTGATCCAAAAGCGTCGATTTATATATCGTAACGCCACCGTATGTATATATGTAGAACATATTTTCCCTTAAATAACGAAGAATTTGACGCACTTGACCGTGCCGTGCTTCGCCTCGCCAAGCCCGAAAAAAACGCCATCGTCGTCATAAAGACGCACTCTTTCGCTGTCTTTAACGCCGTCAACGGAAACGGCAACTCCGTTTTTCACGGCGCCGAGCCTTTTCCCCGAAAGCTTCACTGCCGCCAGCTCGGAAAACAGCACATCAGTCTTCAAAAGATGCTTTTCCGGCGCTTCCGCGATCTCCTCTATCGTCGCGGCATCGTCAAGCGTGAATCCTCCTGTCTCCCCGCGTCGAAGCGACACCATACAGCCGCCGCAACCGAGCTTTTCGCCTATGTCGGCGCAAAGCGTGCGTATATATGTTCCGTGCGAGCATTCAACATCAAGCTCGTAATCCGTATCCGTGAGTTTTTTGGCAGACAGCGCGTATATCTCCACGCGCCTCGCTTCCCTTTCGACCGTGATCCCCCGCCGTGCGAGATCGACCAACTTTTCGCCGTCGCGCTTGAGCGCGGAATACATCGGCGGAACCTGCATATATTCACCCCGGAAGCTCTCCGCCGCCGAAATGACCTCCGCTTCTGGCGGAATTTTATCGCTCTCCGTCAGTATTTTGCCGGAAATGTCCTCCGTATCCGTAGTAATTCCGAGACGTAATGTTGCAATATATCGTTTTTTGCCGACGGTGATGTACTCCGTCGCCTTTGCCGCCCTGCCTACAAGCACAACAAGCACGCCCGTTGCGTCCGGATCAAGCGTTCCCGTGTGGCCGATGCGTCGAGTTCCGTAAATCCGACGCATTTTCGCCACAACATCAAACGACGTCATCCCGGCAGGCTTATCTGCGACGACAACGCCGCAGGGCTCCGCGATGACGTTATTTTTCGCGTCAATCTTTCTTTTTGTCATTGATTTTCTTCAAAACTTCCGCGATATGCGCGCCGTTTTCGATCGAGGTATCCTCCTCAAACGTAAGCTCCGGCGTTACTCTCAGGTTGAGTCTTTCCGCAAGGCGACTTCTGATGAAGCCCGTCGCGGAAATGAGACCGCGCTTTATTTCCTTTTTGTCGCCCGTCAACGACGAAAACCAAAGCTTAGCATACTTCAAATCCGGGCTGACTCTCGCCGCTGTGATCGTAACGAACGAATCTGCAACTCGCGGATCTTTTATTTCGCGCAGAATGGATGCCATCTCCGCTTCAACCGCGCTGTTTATCTTGTTTTGTCTGTTATTTGCCACGGGATTTCCCTCCGTAATCGATTTATATCAAAATTATACTTACCTGAATTTATATTATACTATATAAATTTCACGGTTTCAATGATAATTTTTTCGTCGGTAGCCGAAAAAGCAGACGTTTTCTTTATAAAATGTGAATTTTCATCTTTACCCTCGACAACAACGTCCGCCTGTGATATAATTAATTTTGTATTACCTTATTATTTGTCCGAACTTTCGTAACGAATACAAATCGAAGGAGCACACCGACGCTATGAAAAAGCTGTACACAATTTTAACGGTTCTGCTTGCACTTATTCTGCTCGCAGGCTGTTCAAGCGTGGACCTTTCAACAGAATACAAAATACTTTCGCCGTCAGTCAATCCGGGAGAAACTATCGACCTTTCCGAATTTATTATGGTCTCCGCTTTCTCCGAAAATGAATTCACCGTTTCAACGGATGACAAGCTCGACACCGAAACCCCCGGCATCCACAAAGCCACGATTACGGTTTCCGGCGGCAAGGACTACTCAATGAAGCACTCTGTTACATACACAGTCCGCTCATATTTGAAGGATTCACTCCGTCTTGAGGCTGGCGCGGAAGAAATAACCGTCGAGAGCTTCATCAACTCTTCCGCCGTTCCGAACGATTCGAGCATCAGCTTTGCCTTCGCGGATCCGGACGCAGTAACAACGGCGGCAACCACAATCGGAACGCACCAAATCGGCATTTACGTCGATGACGTGCTGATGACCTCAACGCTCATAATCGAGGACACCGTTCCGCCGGCAGCAACTCCTTCAACAGTCTACATCACGAGTGCGACGGGCATTCCCGACGCTTCCGCTTTCGTCACGGACATTATCGACGCGACAGAAGTTACTTGCGAATTCAAGGAAGATTACAATTTCAACACCACCGATGACATTTACGTCGTGATTGTTCTCACGGACGCGGCAGGCAACACCACCGAAGTCACCTCGTTTGCAACCTGCTCGGTTGATACCGTTCCGCCCGTAATAACCGGAGTTAAGGACATCACCGTCGTTGTCGGCGGTAAAATCGAGGATTATCTCGAAGGCGTAACCGTAACGGACAATTCGGGCGAAAAACTCAAAATCAGCGTCGATAAGACACGCGTCAACTTAAAATCAGTCGGCACTTATGAAATTTCGTACAGCGCAACGGACTCATCCGGCAACAACACAATTGTCCGCGCAAGCGTAATAGTAACAGAAGCACCCAGCGTCACGGAGGATGAACTCAACACACTCGCGAAGTCTGTTTTCAAAACGGAAATCAAGACTTCCTCGATCATGACGAATTACGAAGTCGCATACGCGATCTACACCTGGATTTATAACAACATCGAAATAACATCAACCGCAACCGACACGGACAATCTCATTCAGGCGGCGTACGACGGAATCAGCAACAAAATCGGCGATTCCTTCACGAC
Source organism: uncultured Lachnospiraceae bacterium (assembly GCA_964456045.1). GTDB lineage: Bacteria > Bacillota > Clostridia > Oscillospirales > CAG-272 > DTU064. Next base: position 4,009 of record CAYWAD010000031.1, on the reverse strand, counting down.
GATGGCAGTCGCAGAGGTGTTCTTCGACATCGCAGGCATATCCACAAAGCGTGTGGAACGCCTCATCTACAACAAAGAAGCCGAGCATTACTGGCTCCTCGTTGACATAGGCGACGGTTGGTATCATTTTGACGCTTGCAAGCGCACGCTCGGCGCATCGTTTGAATCCTTTATGCGCACCGATGCCGAAATTTCCGCATTCTGCACTGCAAACAATACCGAATATTACTACCGCTACGATAAGTCCAAATATCCCGCACGCGCAACGACCTCATATTACGAGACGGCGACCGTCGAACCGGACACCACCGGAGAGGAAACCACGGCGGCAGAGGAATAAACACATGCACGACGAATTAACCGCAATCGACATCCAAAAAATGAAAGAGGAGATCGAGCAACGAATCGCTCTCCGCCCTCACTTGAAGGAGCAGGTCAAGGCAGCGCGCGAGCTGGGTGACCTTTCCGAAAACGATGAATACCGTTCCGCAAAACGCGAGATGAACCGTAACAACAGCCGAATCCGCTATCTTGAAAATATGATCCGCACCGCGGTTATAATTTCAACCGATTCCGATGCGGACAAGGCAGGTCTGTTTGACAAGCTCACGATCTACTATCCCGAAGACGACGAAACGCGCGTCATCCGCATAGTCACAACTCTCAGAAACGATATATTCAACGACTGCATATCAAAAGAATCCCCCGTCGGCAAGGCTTTGCTCGGCAAAAAGGCAGGGCAGACGGTCACAGTCCGCGTCAATGACTCTTATTCATATCAGATCAAGCTGATCTCGATAGAAAAAGGCTCAGACGATGCAACTCTCCCCATATCGGAATATTGATAAAGCTGAAAAGAGAAGCTTCGGTTAAACCGAAGCTTCTCTTTTGTTTTATTAAAAAAGTCCCGTTGTTGAAAGATATCTCATGCCCGTATCGGGGAAAACGGTCACGATCGTTTTCTCCTTGTATTTCGGCATAAGCGCAAGCTTTGCCGCTGCCGCCATCGCCGCTCCGGACGAGATTCCGACAAGTATCCCCTCCTCACGCGCAATTCTGCGGCAGTATTCGTATGCGTCTTCGTCCGAAACGGTCATTATTTCGTTGATGAGCTCGCGGTCAAGCACGGACGGTACGAAATTCGCTCCGATACCTTGGATTTTGTGCGAGTCTGCCTTCCCTCCGGAAAGCAACGGAGACGATTCCGGCTCAACGGCAACGACCGTCACATTCGGTTTTGCCGCCCTCAGTCCGCGAGCGGTTCCCGTAAGCGTTCCTCCCGTACCGACGGTTGCGACGAAAACGTCTATTTCGTCAAGTTCGGCAAGGATTTCCTTCGCCGTCGTTTCGTAATGTGCGCGGGCGTTTGCTTCGTTATCAAATTGGGACGGAATAAACGCGTCACCTACGACGTCCGCGAGGCGCTTCGCTTCCGTAACCGCACCCTTCATTCCCTCCGCACCCGGCGTAAGCACAAGCTCCGCGCCGTATGCGGCGAAAATTCGACGTCTTTCCTCGCTCATCGTGTCCGGCATAGTCAAGATCAGACGTCTTCCCTCGGCGGCACACAAAACCGCAAGCCCTATGCCCGTGTTTCCGCTCGTCGGCTCGATTATGACCGTCCCCTCGCCGACAAGACCGCGCGCTTTCGCGTCATCCAGCATATACATCGCGGCGCGATCCTTTACGCTGCCGCCCGGATTCATCATTTCAAGCTTCGCAAACACACGCGCTCCCAGTCCGAGCGAGCGCGACAAACGCTTAGGCTCGTAAAGCGGAGTTTTACCTATAAATTCTCTCGGATTTGAAACTACTGCCATACCAGCATCTCCTTATTTTTTAACATAAGCCCTGCAAACAGCTTTCAGCTTGCAGTATTCACACGGCGTGTCATCACCGCGCTTTTCCGAATTCACCGCAGCGTTTCCGGATCGCATATCCTTACTTATTCTCGTGATCGTATCGCACAAATCTTGATACAACGCCGCAAATCCGTCCGAATCGACGATGCTTTTTTTCGAATCGGCGTAATAATCGCCGTCCTTTTTAACCTTAACGGGGATATACTCTCCTTCCAATCCGGGGTCCATCGCCCTCAAAACCGCCGCATCATCAAGCAAAAGTCCGCTTCGCGCAAGTTTCCTTTCCTCCGCACCGCCGCCATCCTTGCCGTTTCTGTCCGACGGACGAACTCCGACGTACAAAAATCCCGCCGGCTTTATCACATCTCCGGGCTCGCCGCCTAATTTTTCGAGCATTTTCCCGTCCGCATTATTGACGATCGTATACATATAAAGCGGAAGCTGAAGATTCAATCCTTCCTCAATATCGGAGCGAGCGAAGGTCTTTCGCCCGGTTTTATAGTCAACGACGCGAACGTACAGCGTACCCTCTCCGTCACGATATGAATCAACTCTGTCCGCTATGCCTCGCAAAACGGCAAAAGTACCGTCACCGAGCGGTATTTTCATTGACGGCAACGAATCGTTCCCACCGCCAAGTCCTATGGGAAGCTCGAAAAGTACCGGTTTGAACAGGCTTTTCTCGAATTCGTCGCGGAACGCGGTCATAAACTCGAAAACTCCGCGGCGCAAGCGCTTGAACAAACTCAAAAGTCGCGCATTTCCCTGCTGTTCGGACGGAATCACCTCGGAAATGTATTCTTTTATAACGTCGTCCACCGCCGCTTTCAGTTCGCCGTCCGCAAGCTTATAGCTTCCGTCGCTGAAAATCCTCTCCAACACCGCATGCACAAACGTGCCGATGTCGGCATAGGTCAGCGCGGCGCGCTTGTTTTCGATCAGCGAAAGGACGTATTTACAGTAAAAGCCGAAACGGCACATAACGTAGCTCTCCAGCCGCGACTGCGAAAGCTTTATATCTCCGCCGAAAATCCTCTCCGCGACCTCTCCCGAAACCATCTCCTCTTTTGCGGAAACGGGAATTTCCGCCGCAGAAAGGATTCTTCTGCCGATTTCGTCCTCCTCCATAAGCTCTCTCATCGCAACCGCAAGCTCCGGAGACGACGCACGCGTAAAGCGCGAACGCAACGCCTCAACAGACATGATCTCGTCCGCGTCAAACGTTGCCGATGGCTTTTTCACCGTCAACGCAGGGTAAAGCGTCTTGATCCTACCTACGGTGTCGGGAAATGCCGAGCCTTTTTGTGTTTTATATATAACGGTCAGTCGCTCCCACGACGACGAAACGCATCTGCTGAAATTGTAAAGCTCCATCGCAGCTTTTTCTCCGCCCGCACCGACGGAAACGCCTGCCGTTTCAAGCAGAGTTTTTTCCGTATCCGAAAAAAAGTCCGCGTCCTTGACGTCCTTCGGAAAAACACCGTCATTACAGCCGAGCAAAATGACGTATTTGAAGCCTGCGCCCCTCATCCTGAGCGGATCGCTTACATCGACCTCGTCAATGCGACCGGGAATAGTTGACGCCGACAGCGTATCAAGCACAAGCGACAAGCAGCACATATAGTCCGATGCTTTCATTTTTCCTTTTTCAGCCGTAATCGAAACGGCTTCAAGCGCACGCGAAAGCAAAGTTTCCACCTGCGAGGTCGCGTCGGTTCCGTCCGATTTGCTGCCCGTTATTCCCGAAGCGGACATAAATTCAAGTATTGCCTCGGTTTTTTCGTCCGCAGTGGTGGAGTCGGAGAAAGACTCCGCAAGCGGTGCGAGCAGTTCGCATATCGCTCTGCGCGACGCATTTACAGACGAAAGCATCCGCTCTCCCGTCTCCGTCCAGTCGGCTGTGTAGCCGTCGGGATTCATACCCCAACCGCCGCCGACAGGATCGCGGAAGCGCTTGCCGCTTATATTCCAAGTTGACATATATAAATCAAGCTCGTCCGCGTCATCGTCCGTGACTTCGCCTGCAAATCCGGTATATGCAAATGTGATTATATCGTCTTTTCTCCAGCCGCCCGTAACGATGCGAAGCGCGGACAAAAGCGCCGCGATCTGCGGCATTGTTTCAAGCTTGACTCTGCGCGACATAT
>CAYWAD010000030.1:0-14928 GCA_964456045.1 uncultured Lachnospiraceae bacterium | reverse complement strand
ACGAAACGATTCCCGTTATCGACGGCAAATTGACGTATACAGCCACGCACAAGCGTTGCCGTCTTGTTGCGGCAAGCTGGGAATACGACAACACGCGCACTGTGGGCGTGTTCGTTCACGATCAGGAGGACGACACACAATGTACGCTTGACCTGCTTTCAAAGGAGGCTGTTACAAGTTTGCTTTCCGTGATGCACGAGGAATACTACAGGCGCATGCCGGAATATTTCGGCAAGACGGTGAGGGGATTTTTTTACGACGAGCCGTTCGTATCGTTTCCGCTTCCGTATACATTTGATTTGATAGATGAGTTTATCGCCGTCAAAGGTTACGATCCGACGAAAAAGCTGCCGCTGCTTGTTTCCGGAGGAGGCGGACAGCTTCGCGACGATTGGCGTGACGTTGCAACAACGCGACTTGCGGAGAATTTCTTCGGCGGCATGGCGGCATGGTGCCACGCGCACGGAGTGGAGCTTGTCGGACATCAAGATCTCGATCATGACATCCGCTCACTCAATTCCGTATCGGGCGATTTCTTCAAGAACAACAAGTTTAACGATTCACCCGGTGTGGACTATATCTGGGCGCAGATACGCCCCGACCATACAGCGGACTTCCCCCGTTTTGCCGGTTCGTTCAAACGTATGACGGGCAAAAAGCACGCAATGAGCGAAAGCTTCGCGGCAACGGGCAACTGCCTGACCCCCGACTATATGCGTTGGGCAATGGAGTATCAGGCGCTTCGCGGAATCGACAGATTCTTCCTTATGATAGCGGATCCCGACATCGAACACGGTCATGGCTATGCGTCTCCGCTTGATTTCAAGCATTCCATAAGCAAGCTTTACGCAAAAGACGTAAACAGACGTGTTAACATTACAAATCAGCTGCTTTGCGAATCTACGCCGCGCGCGGAAGTTGCCGTGTACATTCCGAGACGCGAGCTGTCGAGCGAATATCCCCCGTCAAGACCGAACCGAGTAAGCCTGCATCTACCGTGGGAATGGGTGAACGAAACCGTGGAAGCACTGCTTTACGCTCCTATTGACTTTGATTATATCTGGGACGACGTAATTTTGTCGTGTCCTGTCGAAAACGATGCGATCGTCGCTCCATCCGGTCAGCGTATAAAAACCGTTATAATCCCCGCTGTCGGCGCGCTTGACGCCGCAGTTGCGGACAAGCTTCGCGAAAGCGGAGTTAAACTCGTGTTTGTGGGGTTCGCTGCGGACGGCTTCGTCGGTTATCCCGTTTGCACGCATCCGGAAAAGATCGCCGAATATGTTTCCTCGCCCGTCGAGGTCAACAGCGGCAGAGTTTCTCTTACGACACGCACGGACGGAACAGACGAAATGTACTTTTTCATGAACGAATCCGAGTCGGCATATGAGTCCTCGCTCGCATTCAAGGAAAACGGCTTCGTTCAGGTATTCGATTTCGAGTGCGCGTCCTGGCTTGACGCAGACGAAAGCGACCGCACGCTCAAGCTTGCACCGCTCGAACTGAAAATATATCGAGTTGCCGCAGAGCCGACAGGCAAAACGCGCGATGTTTACCCTGTCAAAGGAAAAACGTACGCATGGAAAGCAACGAAGCCGAACGGCGAATGCATCGACATGGGAGACGCACCGTATGCGTTTGAAGCGGTTGACTACACGGGCATCACAGTGTACGAAGGTAAGCTTTTCGCGCCCGTTGACGGAGAATACTCCCTCTCGCTCGGAAAAATCTGCTACGCGGCGACCGTCACATTTGACGACGACGAAAGCACGAAGATCAACGTCGTGTTTGCGCCGTATACCGCAAAGGCAACGCTGACCGCAGGCGAACACAGCGTGAAAATCGAGGTATTGAACGCGGATGCCGCGTCCGTGCTCGGTTCCGCAGACGTGGAAAATCGCGCTCGCGAGGAAAAACGATTCAAGTCCATCTTCGAAAACGACAGAGACTATATCTCAGCCGGCATAGCCGGTCCCGTTACGCTTTACGGAAAGGAGAAACATCGTGAAGTTTGATTTTCGAAATAACGCTCCCGTTTTTTACAAAAGCGGACAAAGCGGCTTTGTAACCGAGGCAGAACGGCGTATTCCAAACGAAGAAAGCTTGCGTATTCCGGAGCTTTCGAGCGGCTTTTTCCCTCATTTTTGGCTGACGGAATCGGATTTTACGTCCGTTTTGCACGATGAAAACGGCGTGTACATAGATTCGCGTGCGTCTGCGAGAAAAGCCGACATACCGGGCGAAGTGCCGCTTTTGTTCCGCGCCGAGGTCAGCGGTTCGGGAAATTACAGAGTCACCGTTGAAATAGACAATTCCGACGGCGACGATGACGAAATATTGATTTTTCTTATGCGTCGCCGCCTTTACACCAAGGAAAAGCTTCACGCAGGCGAAATTTTCGTTCGAAGCTATGACGTAAACGTGTGCGAGTTCATTCCGAGAGGATACAAAACCGAGTTTGACGGGAGAAGCATCGACGTTGCAGTTGTCGGCAAAAAGCCGAGGCTTACCTCGCTTGACATACAAAAGCTTGAAGGCGAAAATGCGATTCCCACGGTTTGGATCGCAGGAGACTCCACACTCACGGATCAGTCCTGTGCGTACCCATACGTTCCGTCCACATCGTACAGCGGTTGGGGACAGATGCTTTCGGCGTTTTTGCGTTTGGGAGCGGCGGTTTCGAATCACGCGCATTCCGGGTTGACAACGCATACGTTCCGCGCCGCGGGACATCACGCAATTGTGATGCGTCATATCAAAAAAGGCGATTGGTTCTTGATGCAGTTCGCGCATAATGATCAAAAAACGGACTTCCTCACGGCGAACGGCGGCTACCGCGATAGGCTGATCGAATATGTAAACGAGGTTCGCACGCTTGGCGCATATCCCATCATCGTCACTCCGCTTGCACGCAATTCCTGGCGCGGCGACGGCGAATATAACGATCTGCTTTTCGATTATGACCTTGCTTGCAAGCAAGTCGGTGAGGAATTCAAGGTTCCCGTTATCGGTTTGCATGATTTTATGCTCGAAAAGATTACTGCCGAGGGGCTTGAACCGGCAAAACGCTACTATTATCCGGGTGATTTCACACACACGAACGATCCCGGCGCGTATATGTGTGCAAGGTTTATCGCGAACGAGCTCGGAAAGCTCTTTTCCGACGGCTACGACCGCCTTGCGAAGCTGGTCGATACGGACAAATCAGACTGGCATGCTCCCATAGGCGCAAAGCCGCCGATGCCGCCGCAGGATTTCAAAACGACGGAGCCTATCGAAGCTTCCGGGGCCGACGAAAGCGACGCTCCCTTGACACGCGCGGAAGCTTGCGATTTACTCATAAAAGCAGCTCACTTTTTCACGGTTAACGTGTATAATGATATGTTCACCGACATTCTCGGTCACGAATGGTACGCGGGAGCTGTCGAGTGCGCATATCAAAACGGGATAATTCCGCACGAAATAGCCGAAAAGGGCGGCGAATTTCACCCGGATGAAAAAATAACGCTCGGTGATTTCGCGGTTATGGCGGTACTTGCATATGCAAGTCGAAACAAGATCCCGGACACGACCTCCGATGCGAAGTTTCCCCGGTGCGAAGCTTGGCGGCGCAAATACATCTCTGCGGCTTTAAGCCTCGGCATAATTGCAAAAACGGACGAGCTTGCCTCTGAAATCACACGCTCTCGCGCGACCGAAAGCGTAAAAGCGATGGGAATATAGCGTTTGTTTGGTAAAAATAATAAAATAATCAAAAATAATTCACAAAAACACTTCCCAAAGCACACTTTTTTGTAGTATAATTAAATAAAGACGGCGATATGCCGAATCCAAGGAGAAAGCTATGACAAAAAGAACTATATCGCTCATTTTGGCAATTTTGATTGCGTTTACTTCTGTGCTCGTGCTTGCCGCTTGCTCGGACAACAGCGGAAACGAAGACTCCGGACAAAGCGGAAATCAGAATTCGAGCAACAGCAACAAAAACAACGATGATGACGATGACGCTCCCGGAAGCGACGATACAACGACAAGCGACAGATACACAAAATTCGATCAGAACACGGACTACGACAAAAACGACACGACAATCGAATTCACGGACAGTAAGGCAACCGTAACGGGCGACGGCGCTTCCGCTTCCGGAACCGTTGTCAGCATCACAAAGGAAGGCACTTATGTTCTTTCCGGATCATGCATGGAAGGTCAGGTTATCGTTGAGGTAACTACCGAGGAAAAGGTACACCTCATCTTCAACGGCATCAAGCTCGTATGCAAGAATTCCGCACCGATTTACATAAAATCCTGCGATAAAACAACAATCACGCTCGTTGACGGAACGGTCAACACACTTCAGGATGGCGACGGATATACGAATCTTAATGTTGACGGCGAGCCCAACGCTTGCCTGTTCTCCAAGGACGACCTCTCGATCAACGGAACGGGCACGCTTAATGTATATGCAAATTATAACAACGGTATTTGCACCAAGGATGACCTCAAGATCCTCAGCGGAACGATTAATGTTACCGCGAAAAACCACGGCATCCGCGGCAACGACAGCGTAACGATCAAGGACGGCACATTCAACATCTCCTGCAAGAACGATGCGATCAAGTCATCCAAAGATTCGAAGGAAAACAAGGGCTTCGTTTATATCGAAGGCGGTACATTCACAATCGACGCAGGCGATGACGCACTTCAGGCTCCGATCAACATCACCGTTACGGCAGGCAAGTTTGAAATCGACGCCGGCGGTGACGTTGTAAACTGCGACGGAACCGTTTCCATAGCGGACGGACTTTTTGAACATTGATTTTTAATATTGATAATTCCTTTCTCGGAGGAAGAAACCTTTTGAAAAATGTTTCTCCTCCGAGATTTTTTATTGCGAACAGTTGATGTACATATTATATTGCCGCGCGAGGCTGTTCCACGTTGCAAGATCAACGTAATTTTCCGGCGGCATCAAATTTTTCATGCGAAAAACGCGGATCGCCGCGGCTGTACGTGAATCGTAGACGCCGGAAAGCGGCACGTTACCGAAATTGTCGTATGCGATGCGAAGTGTGGAAAGCATAATTTGAATTATCAGAACAAGATCGCTTACCTCGCCGCCTCGAACCTTGTAGCCGAGTATAGACGGAAAAGGCGCGATAGCAGACGGCGGTGCGGTTTCTTCCGAAATACGCTCATATTCGCGTGAAATATAGTCCCACGTGGTCGGATCGACCGTTCCCGTCACAGGCAAACGGCGAAGCGCCTGATACCGACGCACCGCCTCCTCCATTCCATCGTCATAGCTTCCGTCCTCACCGATCAACGGCAGGTTTCCCTCAAACTCGGAAATCAAACGCAACATTTGTTGCAGTGCCAGCACGGTTTCTCGTTCGTTTGTTATGTCAAAGTTTTTCATACAGGCTCCTTTATTGTGTACTGGGGACGGTTATATTCGGGCCTTGCGTAACGGAGGCGATGTTGCCGTCGAAAATAGAACGGTACGTTGACGCAATCGCATTCCACGTTGCACTGCCGACAATTCCGGTCACAGGGAAGCCTTCCCGAAGCTGAAACGCCTCAACCGCCGCACGCGTTGCCTCGTCGAACACGCCGGTTATCGCAGGCGGCGAAATTTCGGTATACACGGTCGATATAAGCTCCAAATATTCTTGCAGCTCGCGCACGGACTCGTTTTCCATACCGATGCGAAGCGGATACCCCGGATAGGGCGCGGTTGTACTATCGAAATAATTGCTGTCCAGCGAGTCGAGGATGCCCTTGTAGGCGCGATAGAGCAGATCCCACGTTTCAAGCCCGACAACTCCTGTCACGTCGAGGTCGTACAGCGCTTGAAACGCTTCAACCGCCGCGCGCGTAGCCTCACCGAACACGCCGTCGATGTCAACGTAAGGGATGCTTTCATTATAAAGCGAGAGGAAATTGAGAAAATATTGCAGCTCGCGCACATCCGTGCCGCTGTCCCCCTCACGGAGCGTCAGCGCGAACAGCGTCGTTATCTCGTCGGGCGTGATCCCCTCCGACGCAAGATCGTTCAGCCGCTTGACGGCGGCGTATATTCGTTGTATCGCAAACCACGTCGCCCTGCCGACGAGCCCGTCAACTCCGAGATTGAATATCGACTGAAATTCGCGTACCGCCGATTCGGTTTCGTCACCGAAAATACCGTCTACGGGATAGATCTTCGGGATTGCGGGGTAGTTTTTGGAGATGCGGTTCAGCCGAATCTGAATTTGCGTGACTTCGTTTCCGGAGCTGCCGTAACGCAAAACCGAGCTTGGCGCCGGGTCCTCGATGCCCTGAACCGGCGCGTTCACGACTATCTCAATGTCATCACCGTAATAATATTTCAGGATTTCGACGGAATCGAGTCCGCTATTCGCGAGAGATACAGTGCCCCACTGCGAAAGCCCGGCACAGGTAGAGGTCGTTCCGTTGCAATATTGGGTGAAGTACGGCTCAATCGTGCCGACTTTGCGAACGTAACTGTTGAAAATGTCATCGACGATCTCACTTATGTTTTCAAAAAAGTCGCGCCCTGCGACAAACGCTTGATCTCGCGAGGTGTCGTTTGTTATGTTAAACGAGTAACCGCGACTGCGGTAGTAGCCGGTGTAGACTCTGTTGAGCGCAAATGAAATTATCGCGAGAATGTTCGCGCGCAGAGCGGATTCCGGCCAAGTCGGGAAGATCTCGCTCGACGCGACATTTTTGACATACGACGGAAAATCCACAGTCACGTTTTCTGCGTAGGAATCGGGCGAACCGAGGTGTACAGTTATCATCTCCGGAATGTATGGAAGCAGAGGATTTACGTTGTTCACAGGTCGTTGCCCTCGCTTTCATCTATGTAAACGGTCTCATCTTTGTAAAACGTCTGCGGCAGGGACTCCAAAATCGGAACAAGATTCGTGTTTTGGATGGCGGTTATACCCGAAAAGAGCTGTGCTCCGATGTTGACAACGGGATAAAATCCTTCCTTGAAAACCTCGATGTTGTATCGTGCGTACGGCAACGGCGGAGTTTCCCCGGATTCAGACGGCAACAGTGAAAGATCGCGAGGTGGCGCAGGCAGTGCAAGGGGCGGAGTTCTGCCGCTTTTATCCGTCGTCAGTACAGCGTAGGGTGAATCCGCATCAAACTTTTGCGAAAAATAATTAACGGTCACAAGCGCATTTTCTATAGGGATCGCGCCTCGCGCAGTGTATACGGTGACTATTAGGTAACCCGATTCTGTGTATTCGTCCGGGAATGGGGCATTCATCGAAATATAGTTACTTTCGCTCATATAAAGCCTCGCTTTCACGATTTTTGTGTCTACGGTTTATAATATGCAAAACTTACAAAGAATGTTAAGCCCCTGCATAACAAAAAAATCCCTTGCTCGAAAGCAAGGGATTTTGTTTTATCAAATATTATCGAAGCGCGATTATGCGAGTTCTGCGAAGTACTTGATTGTGCGAACCATCTGAGATGTGTAGGAGTTCTCGTTGTCGTACCAAGAAACAACCTGAACCTGAGATGTGCCGTTTTCAAGGTTGATAACCATTGTCTGTGTAGCATCAAAGAGGGAGCCGTAACGCATACCGATGATGTCGGAGGAAACGATTTCGTCTTCGTTGTAGCCGTAGGACTCGGTCTGAGCAGCCTTCATAGCAGCGTTGATTTCAGCAACGGAAACGTGGCCCTTAACGATAGCGTTGAGCATTGTTGTGGAGCCTGTGGGGGTAGGAACTCTCTGTGCAGCGCCGATGAGCTTGCCGTTGAGTTCGGGGATAACAAGACCGATAGCCTTAGCAGCGCCGGTGGAGTTGGGAACGATGTTCACAGCAGCAGCGCGAGAGCGGCGGAGGTCGCCCTTTCTCTGGGGACCGTCAAGAGGCATCTGGTCGCCTGTATAAGCGTGGATTGTGCACATAATACCGGACTCGATGGGAGCAAGGTCGTTGAGAGCCTTAGCCATGGGAGCGAGGCAGTTTGTTGTGCAGGAAGCCGCGGAGATGATGGTGTCTTCCTTTGTGAGTGTTTCGTGGTTTACGTTGTAAACGATTGTGGGAAGATCGTTGCCTGCGGGAGCAGAAATAACAACTTTCTTAGCGCCTGCGTCGATGTGAGCCTGAGCCTTAGCCTTAGAGGTGTAGAAGCCTGTGCACTCGAGAACAACGTCAACATCGAGCTCGCCCCAAGGAAGCTCAGCAGCGTTAGCCTTTGCGTAGATTGTGATTTTCTTGCCGTCAACTACGATGTAGTCTTCGCCTGCTTCAACAGTGTGACCCTGAGCAACGTAGTTACCCTGTGTGGAGTCGTACTTGAGAAGATGAGCGAGCATCTTGGGAGAAGTGAGGTCGTTGATAGCAACAACTTCGTAGCCTTCTGCACCGAACATCTGACGGAATGCAAGACGGCCGATACGACCGAAACCGTTAATGGCAACTTTTACTGACATGATTTGAATCCTCCATGTATAAATAAAATTTAATGATTCGTGGTTTGCCAAGCTATATTTTATCGTAATTTCGAAAAAATTACAAGAGGTAAAATGTGATTTTTATCTGATAATTTCACTTTTTGCGAAATATCTGCGAAACGAACAAAGATAATCGGAAGTCGGTTGCGTTAAATTGTGCTGTTTTACGTCTTTTTTTTGCGCACGGCAAAGAAAATTTCCAATTTCGTCGTAAAAACCGCAACCGAAAAGCTCAAAACGGAGCCGATCCTGCCGATGCGCTTCGGACTTGAAAGAGATCTGAACAGCCATTCGAGTCCGAGCGAGCGGACAATGCGCGGCGCACGCTTGACCTTACCGGACCAAACATCAAACGAACCGCCCAAGCCGACGGCGCACAAAACGCCTGCCTCAGCGAGCAAAACGGCATTTTCCGAGATCCATTTTTCCTGTTCCGGCGCACCGAGACAGACAAAAAGCAGCTTTGCGCCCGACTTTGCGATGTCTGCTATGACGCAATCGTTTGCGTCTCCGCACTTTTCAAAATATCCGCCGTGCGTCCCTACGATTTGCAGTTTTCCCGTACGTCTCTGCATTTCCTTTGCGGCTTTTTCGGCGATACCGTCCGCGCCGCCGAGAAAATACACGGAAATTTGCGCTTCCGCCGCAGACTGAAGCAAGCGTTCGGCAAGCTCTATCCCCGCAACGCGCTCGGTGAGCGGCGTTTTCAAGAGTCGTGACGCTTTCACAACGCCGATCCCGTCCGGCACGGACAACGAAGCGGAGTTGTAGAGCGCAAGAAGCGAGCCTGATTTGTCGCGGCGGCAACGCTCGATTATGTCCGAATTTGGTGTAAATACGGTCGCAAACTCGGAGCCGTGCTTCAAATGAGCGATTATCAGCCGATCCGCTTCCTCAAGCGAAACATCGTCCAGCTCGACGCCGAGTATTTTCGTTCGCTCGTCGTTTTTCAGCCTCAAAATCCGCAAAATTCCGAAATAACCGCTTTGTACGCTTCGATTTTTGCGTCTGCGGCTTCGCTCGATTCGTCACCGACGAGATAGTACATCTTTATTTTCGGCTCCGTTCCGGACGGACGTGCAACTATAACGTCACCGCCCTCAAGCTCGAAATACATAACATTCGACGAAGGAAGTCCCGTAGGCTCGGATTTGCCCGTCGCAAGCTCGGTGATCGTGCCTGCCTGATAGTCGCGGACGTGAGTTACCGTTTTACCGGCAACGGAGGTGGGATATTCGTATCTGAGCTTTTTCATTATAGCCGCGATCTTTTCAAGACCGTCGATGCCGCCGATGCTGATGCCCTCGGTTGATTCGCGATAGTAACCGTAACGTTTGTACAGACTGTCAAGCGCATCCGCGAGAGTCATTCCCTTTGCCGCATAGAACGCGGTCATTTCGCAGATGAGCATTGTCGCAACGACTGCGTCCTTGTCGCGTGCGTAGGTGCCCTTGAGATAGCCATAGCTTTCCTCAAAGCCGAGCAGGAATGTTCCGTGACCGGATTCTTCGCTGTTTTTGATGACTTCGCCGATAAATTTGAAGCCCGTGAGCACATTATGAAGCGTGATACCGTTTTCGGCGCAGATCTTCGAAGCCATTTCCGTTGTAACGATGGTTTTTACCGCATACGGCTCGCTCGGCATTGTGCCGCGTTCGTTATACGCAGTGATGATGTAATCGAGGAGCAGAGCGCCCATCTGGTTTCCACTGATGTTGATGAATTCGCCGTTTGCGGACTTGATCATAACGCCGACGCGGTCACAGTCCGGGTCTGTTGCGATGATGAGGTCGGAGCCGATCTCCTTTGCAACTTCGAGACCGCGAGTAAACGCTTCCTTGAATTCGGGGTTGGGGTTTTTAATTCCGGGGAATTTGCCGTTGGGCACCATTTCCTCCGCAACGGGCGTAAGATGTTTCAAACCGATTCGCGAAATGACCTCGGGAACGAGCTTATAGCCTGCGCCGTAAAGAGGTGTGTATACGATTTTGAGCGAATCCGCAACTTTTTCGATTACATCGAGATTTACCGCCTGATCAAGCACGCAAGCGAGGTAAGCTTCATCGGTTTCGTCACCGATTATTGTAAGCAGTGGGCTTTTCTGTGCTTCCGCGAACGGAACGCGCTTTACGTCCTCGAAAATATCGACTTTTTCCATGGATGCGGCAACAGCAGCGGCATGATCGGGCGGAAGCTGCGCGCCGTCCTCCCAGTACGCTTTATATCCGTTATATTCGGACGGATTGTGCGACGCTGTGATGTTGATACCGGCAATGCATTTGTGGTAACGCAGAGCGAAGGAGAGCGTGGGGGTCGGGCGGAGACTATCGAAAAGGAAAACCTTGATTCCGTTTGCAATAAGTACGGATGCAGCTGTTTCCGCGAAAAGACGGGAATTGATTCTCGAATCGTGTGCGATTGCAACGCCGCGAGCCGCCGCATTACAATCAATGATGAGATCCGCAAGTCCCTGCGTAGCGTGAGCGACGGTATATACGTTCATTCTGTTTGTACCGGGTGCCATTGTGCCGCGCAGACCTGCCGTACCGAACGAGAGATAGGATACGAATCGTGATTTTATTTCGTCCTCATCAGCTTCAATGAGGCGAAGCTCCTCCTTTGTTCCTTCGTCTACAACGGGAGAGGAAAGCCATTTTTCATAAGCGGCTTTAATGTAATGTTCCATGTTATGTTCCTCCGAAAATTATGTATTTTATTGATTTTTAATGATTATCGATACTTCACCGGACGAAATCGGGAAACTTTTTCCGTTTTCATCACGGACGATAAGCTCGCAATTTTCGTTCACGTCAAGGGAGACGGCATTTGTGTCCTCTGTTCCGTCAAACCGATGCAGACGGACAGGCTTGCCGAGATGCACGATGCAAGGCTTATATTCAAGGTAAATGTCCGAAATTCGCGGCAATCGCGCGAAAAATTCGCGTACCGTTTCCGCGATCACGGCGTTTGCGTCAAATTCGGTGACTTCCGGACCGCAAACGCGCGAAAGTGCGGTTGCAATGTCGGGAAAATCGCTGTTCACCGCATTTATTCCGATGCCGACGGTGATGTGAGTTTTGTCTCCGATTGTGACGGCTTCTGACAGGATGCCTCCGAGCTTTTTGCCGTTCGCGATTATGTCGTTCACCCATTTCAAACCGACGTCAATGCCGTAAATTGAGGCAAGCGCCGAGGTGACCGCAACGCCCGCAAGCGGAGTTACGAGCCTTGCTTCTTGCGGTGCGCGGCTTGTCGGCATTGAAAAATTGAAGCTGAAATATATTCCGCCGTATTCGGAAGTAAAGCTTCTTCCGAGTCTGCCTCTGCCCGACGTTTGCGAGACGGCGGCGAATATTTCGGTTTCGTCTGTGCCTGTTTTTATCGCATTTATCAGCTCGGTGTTTGTCGATGCGATCGAATCAAACACGGTTGCACGGTAATTGGTAAGCGAAGCGAGGATATCCGCGTTCGGCGGAACAAAGCGTGGAGTGTGTTTAATATTCATCAAATTATATAATATCGTATATTCCGATTAAATTAAAACTCGGATGAAAAAGATTCAAATAAAGCAAAAACGGCTTGAACGAACCACCGAGACGGAAGGTGAAACTGAACACTTCACCGTTGCGTTCGGACGGCAGTGACGATATTTCAAGCAGGGAATTTCCCAAAGCCTCCGCCGCTTTTACAAGCGAAAGCGCTTCGGCTCCCGTGGACGGAAGCGAGACTTCGATGCGAGACGGAGCGGAGAAAATCGGCTTACTGTCGCGCTTGCAGAGGGCGTAGCGCATTGTGCTTTCGCTCGTGAAAGCGGACACCGCCGCCGCGATCTTCAGCCCGTACACATCTATCATCTTATAAAATGAACGAAGTCTGCCGTCGTTGGCACTCATTACGGGAATGATGCAAAAATCCGCGTCCCCGTCGAGAACTGCGTCACAGGAATAGGAAATTCTGTTTGTGTGAACGGCGGAAAGCCTGAATTTACGTGAAAATCGGTCAAATGCGGAGTCCGCACCGCTTCCGGAAACAAACGAAACGGTGCTTCCCTCGGAGGAAGCTTCCGAAAATATCAACTCATCTCCCACGGTTCCGAAGCGATTTTCATATAAGTCCGTAACAAAGCGCGAAAAAATTCCGGCATCCGCGCCGTCTCCGAGCAGACAAAGCTCGTCCTTCACCCCAAATGAAAGCTCGGACGATATTCCGTCCGCAGAGAAGAATTCACCGAGTTCCTTGCCTGCGTCCTTGACAAAAATCCGCGCCAATTCCTTGATGTAGCCATTTTTTATCGTTTCCGAGCGCAAAAGCTCTTCAGATGCGTCGGAAAGTCCGCGCATGATGATGTCTTTTTCGCTTGTTTTCAATGCGCGAACCTCCTTTTGACATCAATTATATTTGCGAGAGAATATCGTAGCTTTCGGCGAGAAATTCCTTCATTTCGTCGGACGAAAGCTCACGTTTGGACAGGCGCGCAAGCGACCAAATGTGCTTTGCGACGGTTTTTGCGGTGTCGGAGTCGGGATCGGAGATGAGCTTTTTGATCAGCTCGTTTTCGAGGTTGACCGTAAGCGAAAGCTCCTTTGCGCCGGCAACATCAGCCATTCCGTAAAGTCGCATCATATCGTTCATACGACGCGACTGCTCGCTTTCAATGATGATCGCAGGTGTTTTTGCGTCGCGAAGATGCTGGCATTCGACTTTTAATTCATCGTTTCCGGATGCGGTGCGGAAAATTGCTTCGAGCGCTTCCGTACCGTCAACGCTTTCCGCGTCATTTACCTTAAGCGCGTCATCTATACCGGCATCAACGCGGATAAATGTGCAATTTTTGTCCGATTCGAGAAGCGAAATAAACTGCGTATCTATGACGGAATCGAGATGCACCACTTCAATGCCCTCGGCTTCGTAAGCGGAAATGTACTGCGCTTCCGTAATCTTATTATTGCAGTAATAGACCTTGCCCTCATGCTTTTCCTTTGCACCGTCGAGATATTCGTCAACGGTGAGATACTTGCCGGAGGTTGTGGGGAGCAGAACGGCGGACTTAACTCTGTCGTAAAATTTGCGGTCGCGGATGCAGCCGTATTCAACAAATGTTTTTATGTCGTGCCAAATTTCACAATAGCGATCCTTTTCGTTGTTGAAAAGCGAGACAAGCTTGTCCGCAACTTTCTTTGTTATGTGCGCGGAAACCTTCGAAACGTAGCTGTTATTTTGCAGATAGCTGCGCGACACATTAAGCGGAAGTTCGGGGCAATCTAACACTCCGCGAAGCATCAGGAGATATTCGGGGATGACTTCCTTGATGTTGTCCGCAACAAAGACCTGATTATAGTAAAGCTTGACCTGACCTTCGAGGCTTTCGTATTCGTTTGTAATTCTGGGGAAGTAGAGAATACCCTTGAAATTGAGAGGATAGTCCGCGGAGATGTGAATGTGGAAAAGGGGCTCGCGGAAATCGGAAAATACCTTGTGGTAAAATTCCTTATACTCCTCATCGGTGCAGTCGGAGGGAGCTTTTTGCCAAAGCGGAGTTACATCGTTTATCGGCTTTTCCTTGTTGCAATCGCAACTGCAGTCACAGTTCTCGTCGTGCTCGTGCTCGTGCTCGCAGTCACATTCGTGCTCTGTGCCGTCCGAGAAATAGATCGGCACGGGCAAGAACGAGCAGTATTTTGCAAGGATTTCGCGGATTTTTGCGGATGAAAGGAACTCCTTTTCGCTGTCCGTGATGTGCATTACAACGGACGTTCCGCGTCCGCAGTCCTCGTCGGGAACGGAAATTTCGTATTCGCCCGCTTCGGTGCATACCCACTTAACCGCAGGTGCGTCCGTGTAGGATTTTGTTATAACGTCAACCGTGTCGCTGACCATGAACGAGCTGTAAAAACCGAGACCGAAATGGCCGATAATACCGTCGCCGCCGTTTTCGCCCTCGTATTTTTGGATGAACTCAAGTGCGCCGGAAAGCGCGATACGACAAATATATCTATCGAGCTCGTCCTCTGTCATACCGATGCCGTTATCGCGTACTGTAAGCGTGCCTGCATCGCTGTCGAGAATGACGTCGATTCTGAATTCGTCCTCGTTTATGCCGGACGCTTCACCCAGCGACGAGAGGCGACGAAGCTTTGTTACCGCGTCGCAGGCGTTGGAGACGATCTCGCGAAGGAATATCTCCTTTTCGGAATAGAGCCATTTTTTGATGATCGGGAATATATGCTCGGTTTGTACGGAAATACCGCCGTGCTTTGTGTTTTCTGACATTTTCATTGCCTTTCAATTACTTAATATATTAAGAGCGAGAAGCCCTTGTTACCTACAAATAAATTATATATCCGTGTTTCCTTGTTGTCAAGACGCAGAAACTCCAAAAGCGCACTTGCAAAAAAACAAATCCTGTGATATACTGAACTGTACGGAACAATTGTTGACGCAAA
>CAYWAD010000029.1:0-15085 GCA_964456045.1 uncultured Lachnospiraceae bacterium | reverse complement strand
CTTGGACCCAGACGCGGAGACGCTGCTGAAATGGCACTTATCAAGCTCGTTGACTAATCTCAATAGCTAAATAAAAAAGCACGCACTTAAAAAGTGCGTGCTTTTTATTGTTCAAGTATGATTGCCGCAATTTGTTCGGCAACTGCCTTTCCACATGCTTTTGCTTCGTCAA
This sequence comes from uncultured Lachnospiraceae bacterium, assembly GCA_964456045.1. GTDB lineage: Bacteria > Bacillota > Clostridia > Oscillospirales > CAG-272 > DTU064. The sequence continues at coordinate 14,913 of CAYWAD010000029.1, read as the reverse complement.
GCGTGTTTCCACAGGAACCGATTTCGAGCAAAAGCGAGCCGGGTGCCCATCTTTGATTGTACGACGCGGATCGTATCGACATCTTTCGAACGAGCGAGTCGCATTTTTCGTACAGGCGTGCTTGAAGCTGACAGGCAAATGCCAAATTTGTGCGCCATTCCGTGTGCGTGCCTGCCCGCTCGTCCGTGCCGACGACGCACATATATTGTGCCGTCAATTGACCGTCGATGACGGTAACCGGGCGCAGCTTTGTGAGCTTGGAATCTATCACCGAATCGCGATGTATGTCAAAAACATATTGAATTGATGGGTAAATTGCCGTGAATTCGCGTATCGCGGCGGCGGATTTGTCGTAAGCGTCTATGTAGGATTCGGCGTCGAACATCTCAGTGCAGTGCAGAGCGGGGATGCCGACGGATTCGAAATATGCCGCCATAACCGCACCGACCGCAACAACATTCTTGCTTATGTCGGTGGTTCGGCAATTGTCTGTATCCGAATATGAAGTTGCGCCAGGCTCGGAATATGATTCCGTACCGTGCGTGTGAACAATCAAAACAACAGGCGAATCTGAACCGTAGCGCTCTGCAAGATGTTCGAGTGAAGCGATTCCAAGGTCGGATGTTAGGCAAGACTCTAAATCAATTTCGTACCTCGTTTCGTTCGAGGCGAGCAACCCGTGATCCGCATCAACGGAAAGATCAACCGGCTTGATCGGGTGTTCACCGTCGGCACACTCGGAGTTGGATTCGTAAAGTATGCTTCGAAGTTCTGCATCTGTAAAAGATGCGAGCGGGGAAGAACTTTCCCAAAAACCCGAAAGAGGAAAAACCGGAGATGAAGTCAAGACATTTGCACGCGTATCAACGTAATCGACATCAACGTTCGAACCGAACGTGGCAAACAAGAAAAGCCGCTTGCTTGATGAAACAGACACATAAGATGCAAGCGGAAGTGCCTTGTATGCAATGAAAATCAGTGCAAGTACAACGTTGATCGCGACGAAAAGATATCTGGTCACTCTCTTTTGCTTGAGTTTACTCGCTTCCGCTTCCGTTTTCTCCTTAGTCACCGCCTTTTCCGCGTAATCGATGATTTCGATCACGTTCAATTTTGACGGTTGTGTAACTTCGCCCGGCGAATATTTGACCTCGTTGATTACGGTATCTTCCATTTTGAATCTCCTTTTTCTGACGTCTTTGTTTATACGATATGACGGAGACGAGAAAATAAGAACCTCAACAAGTCCCGCAAAGCAAATTAACGGCGTCTGCGATGATTTTCGAAATTGTCCGAACAGTTACGTCCGCGTCTTGCGGTGACACGAAAAAAGACTTCCCCGATTTCAGAACCTTGTTCAGCTTTGGAGCGCTTTTGCCTACATCGATTCCGCTTTCGACAATTGCCTCATATATGAGTGTCGCGGAGTCAACAACGGTGGGAACGCCGATTGTTACGACGGGGACGTTCATAGTTTTTGCGCTTATTTCGGTTCGACTGTTCCCGATGCCCGAACCGGGTGTGATCCCAACGTCCGAAATTTGTACTGTAGATGCCAAACGCGAGCATGAGCGTGCCGCGAGCGCGTCGATCAAAATTATCACGTCTGCTTCGACGGTCTCTGCTGCGCGACCGATGATGTCGGCGGCTTCAATCCCAGTCTCGGCGGACACGCCCGGAGCAATCGCGGACACGTCCGAGCAGTTGAGACGCGAAAAAAGCTCGCCGTTTGAGTATTTCAGCGTACGAGTGACCGTTATGCTGTCTACCGTAAACGGACCGACCGCATCAGAGGTCAGGTTTCTGTTTCCAATCCCGGCGACAAGTATGCTTGACGACGAAAGCTCAAGCTTATTTTGCGAAAGAATGCATTTTTTTGTGATTTCCGCAATCAGCGAAACCAGCGACATGCGCTCGCCGTCCGAGATGACGTGCGGCTGCGGCGTGAATATCGTGTAATATGCGCCGCGCGGCTTGCCGATTTGCTTTTCTGCCGCCGCGGTCTTTATTTTTGTACATGAAACCCTGAAGCCGAATCGCTTGTATTCGCTCGTCTCAGCGCCGGAAATCTCGTTCGGATTTTTAACCGCTTCGCAGGCAAGGTCGGTGCGGGAAAAACGCTTTTTTGCCGAAAACATAAAAACTCCCATTGAAAAATAATAATTCGGACTTTTATTTTTCGAAAAAAGATGATATAATATACATGGTAGCACTGCGTATTCACGCAAAATTCACAAACAAGGCACATTCTTGTTGTTTTTGCACAAAAAAAACAAAAACAGTTGTGCATACGTCTGAAACTTGAAAAATGTCTCAAATATTTGATTGATTCTGCGTGAGTTTAGTGATATAATAGAGTAAGCATTATGTCCCCTTTCATGTTTTGTGTGAAAAGAGCGAGTGCCCGAACATTTATAATTTATGCCATTCGCATAAAGGAGGAATTTCCAAACTATGAAACGAGCATTGTCACTTATCCTGTGTGCCGTTATGTTGCTCTCTGCGCTTTGCGGCTGCACAACGCTGGAGAAAGACGAAACCGGTGAATACGACAAGGGTGCGATTATTCCCATGTATCTGGGAACTCAGATGTACAACTTCGACCCTGCAGTCGCATATCTTAACGATTCCAATGTTAAGATACTCAGCCTGCTTTATGCAGGTCTTACCGACATCGACGAAGACGGTAAGCTTCAGATGACACTCATTGATTCTTACGAAATCATTGACGGCGACAGATACGGCGAATATAAAATGCAGATCACTCTCAAAAACACAAAGTGGAGTGACGGTACTGCCGTAACCGCAAAGGACGTTGTATATGCTTGGAAGCGTATACTTGACGTTGACTTCGACTCCGAAGCTGCGGCATTGCTTTACGATATTAAAAATGCACGTGCGATCAAAGCCGGTGATATGACAATCGACGACCTCGGACTTACAGCTCCCGAAACTCTTGTTGTCGAAGTCGAATTTGAGCGTTCCATCGATTATGAACAGTTCCTCCGCAATCTTGCAAGCCCGGCGCTTGTTCCGCTTCGCGAAGACATTGTTTCCAAGTCCACTGACTGGGCTAAGAAACCTTCTACAATGGTAACAAGCGGTCCTTTTGCCGTTAAGGCGGTTACATACGGCGGTGTTCTCAGACTTGAACGCTCCAACTATTACTTCCTTGACAGCGATAAGAACGAATACGCTGATAAGTACGTTATCCCGTACAGAATCGAGACGGACTATTCTCAGAGCCTTTCATCTCAGCTCAGCAAGTTCTCCGGCTCTTACCTCTTCTATTTGAATGAGCTTCCGCTCGATCAGCGTAAGACCTACAAAGAACAGTACAGCGATAGCATCACAGTTGCGGATCTTATGTCAACGCATTGCTATTACTTCAACCTTAACAACGAGCTCTTCCAGGATGCAAGAGTGCGTCAGGCACTTTCTCTCGTCATCGACCGTGAATACGTCGCAAATGAGATTGTTGTGTTCGCTAAGGCTGCAACAGGCTTCATTCCTTGCGGTGTAACAAACGGTAAAGCAGGCACGTCTTGGAGAGATTCCGGCGAGGCACTTATCGCAACAACGGCAAACGTCGATGCTGCAAAGGCTCTGCTTAAAGAAGCCGGCGTAAGCGGCGGTGAAATTAAGATCAATTACTACGGCGACGACGAAGTAAGCGGCGCAATCGCTTCCTATGTCGCAACCGTTTGGGGTGAGCTCGGATTCAACGTAAAGGCAGTTGCTTCCAAGGCTGTAGCAAACAGCGAAGACTCAACGATCTATACCGACGTGTTCAATTCGCTTTATGATGTTTCAAGAGCTGAAAACCTCAGCTGGGATGTCCTTGCTATTGATTATCAGGCTCTTTCCGAGGAGGCGTTCTCCGCTCTCGCACCGTTCGCTCTTGAGTTCTCCGGTAACGGTATCAACCTTTCTACAGAAAGCAATGACTACTCCTTTGTAGGCCATATGACCGGCTATAACAGCGAAAAGTATAACGAGATTATAGAACGTGCATACAAAGAAACCGACCTGACAAAGAGAGCGGAAATTCTCCGTGAAGCAGAGGAACTCCTCATGGAAGATATGCCCGTTATCCCGATCGTATTCAACCAGAATGCTTACATCACCAATTCCAAGGTCGTTGAAGGCTTCAAGCTTGATTACTACGGAACGAGTATCTTCGACAGAGTAAAGATGTCCGATTATATGGCATGGAAGCCTTTGTTTGATACAACTCAGGCTTCGGCTGAATAATTGCCAATAACGAGCTTAGGGGCGAAGGAACGCTTGCGTTTCTTCGCCCTATTGAAATTTATCGGAGGTTCTGTATGAAATCACCAGTCAGCGATAAAAATTATGTCAAAGTGTTTATCCTTTTTTTGCTCAAAAATCTTGACAGACCGCTTGACTATAATATGATAAACGATGTCGCGCTTTATGACGGATATGTAGGATATATTGACTTTGCCACTTGCTTCGCGGAACTGCTTGACGATGGACTCGTCGAGGAAATAAAGGGTGCTGACGATGAGCTTGATACATATCGTATCACACTGCGCGGAGCGAATGTCGCGGACGGACTTTCTGATGATATTTTCTCGGAGATTCGTTCGAGAAGCTTGAAAACCGCACTGCGCCTTGTTTCATTTAAGGAGCGCGAGGCGGATTTTGATTTCAAAAAAGAAGAAATCCCGGAGGGGGAAGGCGGCGGAATCCTCGTCACTTGTTCCATACGTGAAAAAAAATCCGTCGTTTGTTCGGTTTCGGTCAAGGTGGACTCGCCGGCTCGCGCGGAAATGATACGTAAGAATTTCAGCGAGCATCCCGAAGTGATATATCGTGGTGCGCTTGCGCTTTTGTCGGGCGATGTGAACTTAATATTTTGAAAAAAATATTTCAAAATATATTTACAAAGTGTTGACAAATTATCAAAATATGGTATAATGTATAGGACGAAATCATTTTGGCAATTGATGTGATGGATTATAACGATTTTTCTGTTAATGAATTGATTTCCGCTGTTAAAGCGGGAGATGATGACGCGTGCGCTCTTCTTCTTAGAAAATATTCTCCGCTTGTGGATTCGGCGGTTATCGGCGCGGTCTCGCTTTTGTCCGAGGCAACTCGTACCGATGAAGAAGAATTCCGTCAGGAGGGAATCATAAAGCTTTATCAGGCTGCACTTCGATACGATTTCGAAAACGAGAATGTAAGCTTTGGTCTTTATGCGAAAATTTGCATCAAAAATCGAATGATCTCGCTTGTGAGGCAGCACGGCGGCGACGCTTTGACGATTGACGAGGATTTGCTTGATTCGGTTGATGATGCTGTGCTCGACTCGGATCCGTCGGAGACGCTGTTGAGGAAGGAAAGCGAGAGAGAGCTTGATTACAAAATCAAGGCGGTTCTGTCTCCGCTTGAATACGAGGTTTATGACCTCTACGCCGACGGACTCAAGCCGTCGGTTATTGCAGACACGCTCGGTGTCGGCGTAAAAACTGTCGAAAATGCGCTTTACAGAATGAAAAACAAACTGCAAAAGCTTATGCTTCGTTAATCCGATGTAACGGGATGAGGTCCCATTATATATACAAGCCCGTATAGCTTAATTAGAGCATTGGTAAAACAAGGGTGACGGTCCAAGTCCGTCGAGGGCACGTTTTTCATCTATATTTTCATTTATATTACAAGGAGAATCCCATGTACGAAGACAAGACCCTGGTTTGCGTAACCTGCGGCAACGAATTCACATTCACAGCCGGCGAACAGGCATTTTTTGCCGAAAAGGGACTCATGAACGAGCCCAAACACTGCAAAGCTTGCAAAGAAGCAAGAAAAGCAAAGCACGACGCTGTTTGTGCTGAGTGCGGCAAACCCTGCAAGGTTAATTTCGAGCCTTCCGGCGACAGACCCGTATATTGCAACGAGTGCTATGCGGCAAGAAAAAGACACTGATATTACATAATAATATTTGTTCTTGGAAACGAAGCTGTGTCGCTGACACGGCTTCGTTTTTTGCGCTCGCTGTCAAAAAAATCGCTAAAAATGTATACAAAACAAAATAAATGTGGTATAATATTGTGAATGTATTACCCGAAGTGTAGATTTTGGTGAGCTTCTATAATGAAAGATAAGAAAAATTACGATAAAAAAAGCTACGGCGGAGAGAGAAAATCAATGCCGAAAGAGCCTGTCGAAGGCGCTGTTATCGGCAGAAATGCCGTGCGTGAGCTTCTGAAAAGCGGACGCAGTATTGATAAAATATTCGTCAGACGGGGCGATAAGGAGGGCAGCATAACCGCACTTATCGCGGAAGCGGGACGTATGAAAATCCCCACCGTTGAGGTCGATCCCGGAAAGCTCGACTTTATGTCCGGCGGCTTGAATCATCAGGGAATAATCGCGATGGCAGCCGAAAAGGACTACGGAACCATCGACGATATATTTGCCGTCGCCGCTGAAAAAGGCGAAAAACCGTTCATTGTTGTCGCGGATGAGGTTACCGATCCGGGCAATCTCGGCGCGATTATCCGTTCGGCAGAATGCGCCGGTGCACACGGACTCATCATTCCCAAGCGTCACAGCGCAGGACTTACACCTGCCGTTTCCAAATCCTCTGCCGGCGCAATCGAGCATTTGACAATCGTTAAGGTTTCGAATCTCGTCGCGGCGGTTAAGGAACTTCAGGAACGCGGAGTTTGGGTGTATACCGCCGAGGCCGACGGAGAGCCTTATTATAAAACGAAATTCGATTCGGCAACGGCGCTTGTGCTCGGAAGCGAGGGCGAGGGGGTAAGCCGCGTGCTTCGCGAAGCGAGCGATTTTGTGGTGTCGATACCGATGTACGGTCACGTTAATTCGCTTAATGTATCGTGTGCGGGTGCGGTGCTTCTTTTCGAAGTCGCAAGACAGCTGCATGAATAACATGAAATTTCGATAAATTTATTTTTTGGAGAAAGTTATGATCGAAAATAACGGCAATAAACCGACTAAAGAAAGCGAACTCGATATAACCGAGCTTTTGCGTAGGTATATGGATGAGGATACCGCCGACGAATCGATCGCAGAGACGACGAATGTCGAAAAAAATACGCATACCGAAAAAAACGATGAAGTCGCTCAGGATTCGGTGGATACATACGTTAAGCCTCGCCGCAAAAGACGTATGACTGCGGTCAAAATTCGGTACAACGCAAAATCAGATGCGGATGAATCGGATGTAAGCGAACCCGCTAAAGACGTTGAGTCGGTTGAACAGCTTGAACTGCTCAAATCAATCGAATCGACTGTGGTGGAAGAACGTGATGATTCGGAGCAGCTTTCGCTTGAAGAAATGCTTAATCTTGTACCTGAGGAGCTTGATGTCGCTTCCGAAATCGAAGGAATCGACGCGAGCGGCAAAGCTGACGACGAAACCGTGGACGAGGATATTCTGATTTTTGCGCCTGCTTCGGATACTTCCGAAAAAACAAGCGAGTCTGATTTTGTCGAGCCCGGTGCAAGAAGCTTCGACCCTGACGTTGACATCCTTTCCGATTTCGAGGAACCGACAGACGACCTTTACGGCTTCGATGCGGAACCGGAAAAGGCAGATGAAGCGAGTGAATCGGTCTTGGAAGAAATGGGTTCGAATGAATCCGAGGACGATAATGTCGGAACGATAGTGTTTGACGCGATTTCCGAATCGAGCAAAGCTTCCGACGAGGATTTTGAAGTCGAGCAAGCAGAAGAAAAAGCAGAAGTTGACGACTTTGACCTTAATATTATGTTAGCGCTCGGCATGGAATCCGAATTGCATGAGTCCATGGGCGAGCAAAATGTTACGGCGTACGTCGAAAAACAGCAGGGAGATATTGAAAAAGCCAAGGCTGTTAATCGCGAAAGATCTCGTTTGAAATTTGAATATACAAATAAATCGCAGACAAGCGAAATACGCGAAAAATATGCTTTCGAAAAAAAGAAAGCATTGATAAAGCTGATTTACGCCTTTTTGCTTACGTTTGCACTTTTGCTGTTTGAATGCCACGATGCTTTCGGAATAACGCTCGACGGAGCTTTTTCTCCGACGGTTTATCCCGTTGTGTTCATTATGGTGGGGCTTCAGCTTTCGCTTTTGATCGCGGCTCCCGCGTATGACTCGATTTACAACGGCATCCGCAATTTCTTCGGCGGTCAACCCGCACCGGATTCCATCGCCACATTTGCGCTTATCCTTAATGTGATTTACAGTGCGGTGATCTCGTTTGCTGATCTTTACGAGGAAGGCGGTCCTGTAACGTTCAATTTGCCCGTTTCCGTCATCTTTGTGATGCTCTACATCGGAAAATATATCAACGTCAAGCGTGAGATACTAAGCTTTGATGTTGTTTCGTCCAAAAAGCCAAAGTATGCGCTCGAAAACCTCACAATGTCGGAATCTCATCTTGAACATGAGGCGTTTTCCGATATGATGGAGGATGATGATGACGCAAACGATATCGGTGTTCTCAAGGTTGAATGTGCCGATTTCGTCAACGATTATTGCCTGCGTACAGAACGTTACCCCAACGGCAGAAAGTTTATCGGTTTCATCATCCCCGCCTCAATCGTTGTAGCCGCCGCGTTCTTCGCGTTCAGCTATAACGGAGACAACGCGCTTTACAGCGGAATGAAGTCCGCTGTTTCGACAGCGCTCGTATGCCTGCCTGCCTCCGTGTTCTATATGTTCTCTCATCCTTTCTATCTGGCCAACAAAAAGGCTTACGAAGATGACGCTACCATTGTCGGCGAAAGTTCCGCCGAGGAATATGCGGACGCGGCAATCATCTCCTTCGATGATAAAAACGTGTTCCCGTCAACGGGAGTTAACGTCCGAGCGATCAATGTGTTCGGAAATAACAGAATCGATGTTGTGCTTTATTACGCAGCAAGCGTTTTCTGCAATGTCGGCGGTCCGCTTTCAGATGTGTTTGATATTGCAACGCGCGATATCGGATATTCGTCCGATATGAGGCTCATCAGCACGCTCCCCGGCCTGCTTCAGGCAGAGGTTGATGGTTCAATGCTTTCGTTCGGTACGATAGACGCACTCGAGGCGTCCGGCGTGAGAATTCCGGCGCCGCTTGAGGCACACAGAAACGATGCATTTGAGTCAACTGTAAGCGTTATGTATATAGTCAAGGACGGAAAATTCATTTCCCGTATGCTCATTTCATACGTTGTCGATTCCGAATTCGAGCTTATTCTCAAGCAGCTCGATCGCGGCGGTATGTTTGTCGGACTTAAAACCTTCGACCCCAATATCACAGAGCAGTTCTTGGGCGCTCAGATCAAGCTTGAGGATTACCCGATCCGAATCATCAGATGCAAGGATCTCGGAGACAAAACCAAGGTCAGTGAAACCACGGAAAGCGGTCTCGTTTCCAAGGATTCGCCCAAATCCGTGATTCAAACGGTTGCTCTTTGCGAAAAAATGCTTCACGCACGCAGCGTAAATACGATGCTCGTTGTTATTTCGTTGTTCGTGAGCCTCGGTGTGGTTGCTTTGTCGCTCCTGTTTGACGCGTTCGCACTTTCACCGATCTTCATTTCGCTTTACTCGCTCGTTTGGATCGTGCCGATGCTTATCGTGTCTAAAATGATAATTTAATTGATAACCTATGCGCGGGAGAAGGCTTTTGTGACCTTCTCCCGTGTCAGCGTAAAGAGTCTATTCAAAGGAAGGCGTATATAATGGATTACAAAAAATATGCAAGCGTCCTGAAAAGCGTTACAAAGCCCGGACGATATACCGGCGGCGAGCGCAATCAGGTTATAAAAGATAAAGAAAAGGTGAAATGCAGATTCGCGTTTTGTTTCCCGGATACATACGAGATCGGTATGTCCAATCTCGGAGTCCGCATACTGTACGGTGCACTGAATGAGTGCGAGAATGTCTGGTGCGAGCGCGTGTACGCGCCGTGGACGGATATGCAGGAGCGAATGAAGGAATACAAAATTCCGCTTTGGGCACATGAAAGCGGCGATCCCGTCAAGAATTTCGACATTGTTGCGTTCACACTCCAGTACGAGATGTGCTATACGACGGTTCTGAAAATGCTCGAACTCAGCGAAATTCCGCTTCTTGCCTCGGAGCGTGATGAAAACGCCCCCGTTATCATCGGCGGCGGTCCCTGCGCTTATAATGCGGAGCCTATGGCGGACTTTTTTGATATATTTTCCATCGGAGAGGGCGAGGAAGCTTTGCCGGAACTGGCGCAACTTTACGTCCGAATGAAAGAAAACGGCACATATACGAAAAAAGCGTTTCTTTACGCCGCCGCAACCGAGCTTGAAGGTTTCTACGTACCATCGCTTTATACAGTTGACTATAATTCCGACGGCACGGTTTCGCAGTATGTCCCTCTTGATGAAAAAGTGCCTGCGCGTGTTGTAAAACGTATGGTTGAGGACTTCGATAAATCCTATTTCCCGACAAAGCTCGTTATGCCGTTCACCGAAGTCGTGCATGACAGAATTATGCTTGAAGTGTTCCGCGGCTGCATCCGCGGTTGCAGATTTTGCCAGGCAGGTATGATATATCGCCCCGTGCGCGACAGAAGCGTCGAAACGCTTTGCAGGCAGGCCAAGGAAATGTACGAGAATACAGGTTACGACGAAATTTCGCTTACGTCTTTGGCAATTGACGATTATACCTGCGTGAACAGACTTACCGACGAACTTATAGACTGGACAACGGACAACAAAATCTCACTTTCGTTGCCCTCGCTCCGCGCGGACAGCTTCACTCCCGAACTTATGGAAAAGATCAGCCGCGTTCGTTCGTCCGGACTGACCTTTGCTCCCGAAGCCGGAACTCAGCGCTTGCGCGACGCGATTAATAAAAACGTCCGCGAAGAAGATATTCTCAACGCGGTGCATATAGCGTTCGCGGCGGGAAAATCGCAGGTGAAGCTCTACTTTATGATCGGACTTCCGACGGAAACGGATGAGGATGTCATCGGAATCGCAAAGCTCGCCGAGCGCGTCGTGCAGGAATATTACAACACGCCCGAACGCAATAAAAGACTTTTGCCTAAAGTCACAATTTCGACCGCGTGCTTCATCCCGAAGCCGTTTACGCCGTTTCAGTGGTTCCCGCAGATCGAGCGAGATGAGTTCATACGCCGTCAGCGTTTGATCGCGGATAATATCAAGGACAGACGCATACGCTACGACTTCCACGATTCCGACGTTTCCGAGATTGAGGCAGTCCTCGCTCGCGGTGACAGAAAACTCTCCGCGGCAATGCTCGAAATGAACCGTCTCGGCGCTTGCTTCGACGCATGGGACGAGCATTTCAGCTACGAGCGTTGGCATCAAGCGTTCAAAGCGGCAGGCGTCGATCCTGCTTTCTACGCAAACCGCGACCGCGACGTGTCCGAAACGCTCCCGTGGGACGTTATCGACTGCGGCGTAACAAAGTCGTTTATGGCTCGCGAGTATGAGCTTGCAAAAAAAAGCGAAACAACACGCAATTGTCGTGAGGCTTGCTCGGCGTGCGGCGCGAATAAATTCGGAGGTGACATCTTATGCAAAAAAAAGAGATAACGGAAAAGCCCACCACCGTCAGAATCGTGTTCTCGAAAAAAGGCGCGCTTCAGTTCGTTTCGCACCTTGATCTTATGAGAACAATGACAAAGCTTGTAGTCAGAGCGAATATAAATGTGTACTACACGGAAGGCTTCAATCCGAAGCCGAAGCTTGTCTTTGCGCTTCCGCTTTCTGTCGGAACAGAGAGCGAATTTGAGCTGCTTGATATCAAGGTCTACGACAAAAATCCGGATCTTGAGCTTATCAAACAGCGTCTCATCGCCGCAACCGTCTCCGACATTGAGATAAAGGACGTGTACCTACCGGACACAAAATTCCGCGATATTGTATATTCGCGCTACCTCATCACAATGCACGCAAGTGCAATCACGAAAGAAACGTCGGAGCTTGTCAAAGATATGCTGAACGCTCCCGTAGTCGTGACAAAGCGTACAAAATCCGGCGAAGCCGAATGTGACATACGCCCGTACATCAATTCTGCCGACGTGAAAAGCGAAAACGGCGAAATGCAGTTGGATGTTACCTTAGCGGCAGACCCCGAACATTACCTTAACCCCGAATATGTGGTTACGGCGATTATGAGCTGCGTCGGTTACGAAGAAAACATCGCTCCCGGTTGCGATTGGCATTCGATAATGCGTGTTGACGTTATCGGAAAAGACGGTAAAATTTTCAAATAAATGCGAAAAATGAGCTGAAAGCATCGCTTTTCAGCTCATTTTTTTATGATTGTGACTTTCCCACCGTCGTCAATCGTCATAAGAAATACGTCCTTTTTCGAAAGTTTCGCCTTTCTTAGTTCGTATTCTACGAAATCAACGCTTTTTTTCGAAACATCAAGATTTTCGCGTATCAGCTCGCCGTCGGTTATCAGCGCGTGTGTAATTCCGTTCGGTACTTCCGCTTTTGTGAAAACGGACAGTGTTCCGTTGTCCTCGATGATTGCGCTGTACACCTCGGATATGTCTGAGATCCCTTTTTGACGTAATTGCGAAAGCAGCTCAGCGCAGCTTATACGCTGTCGAGAAAGCTCTGCCCGGTCAAGTTTGCCTTCTTTGATGATGTGGCTCGGCTTTCCGGCTACAAATCGCCGTATGAAGCGAAATTTCATCGACAAAAACGATGTTGCCACTTCAAGCGCAACAACTATACCGAGCGGAACGAGCGCGCGCAGAAGCGGAATTTCCGTGTCTCCGATGGGGAGCGCTGCAAGTTCGGAAATGAAAAGCGTCGTCACAAGCTCGCCCATTTCAAATTCACCGATTTGACGCTTTCCCATAAATTTCATGGATATTTCAAGCACGCAGTAAAGAATCAGCGTCCGAAAAATAACAGTTAACATAAAAAACTCCTTGTTGCTGAGAAATGCAATAATAATTTTTGCCGGATAAGCCGAATTATTCGCGGTTTAGGCGCTTTTAGGGCAAGCCGCGCAAAAATCTTGGTGCAAATGCTTTATTTTCACGCTTCGTTGTGATATAATAAATTGATTATAACTAAATTGAAATTGACGCGCACAAAGTTGCGTTTTGTGAGGTAAATATATGTTTGTTGATAATGTAACGATTTATGTAAAGGCGGGGGACGGCGGCAACGGTGCCGTTTCTTTCCACCGTGAAAAATACGTTTCGAGAGGCGGTCCCGACGGCGGAGACGGCGGTAAAGGCGGAAATATCGTTTTCATCGTAAACAAAGGATCGAACACCTTGATAGATTTCAGATATAAAAAGAAATTCATAGCGCAGAACGGCGAAAACGGAAAAAGCGGCAAAATGCACGGAAAAACCGCCCCCGATCTTGTGATCTCCGTACCGCACGGAACTGTCATCAGAAATGCCAAAACCGGCGCCGTTATCCACGATATGTCGGACGATAAGCCGTTTACGCTTTGCAAGGGCGGCAGAGGTGGTTGGGGCAACCGCCACTTCGCGACGCCGACGCGTCAGATCCCGCGCTTTGCGAAAAGCGGAACAAAGGGTGAGGAACGTGAGGTGACGCTCGAACTGAAAATGATCGCGGATGTGGGACTGATCGGTATGCCCAGCGTAGGAAAATCGTCAATCCTCGCGCAAATATCCGCGGCAAGACCGAAGATCGCGCAGTATCATTTTACAACTCTATCGCCGAATCTCGGCGTCGTTTCGTACGGCGAGAGCGGTTTTATGGCAGCCGACATTCCCGGACTTATCGAAGGCGCGGCAGACGGTCTCGGTCTCGGTCATTCGTTTTTGCGCCATATAGAGCGTTGCAGAATGCTTGTCCATGTTGTTGATGTTGCATCCACAGAGGGCAGAGACCCCATTGACGATATCGAAAAGATCAATGAGGAGCTTTTCCGTTATTCTCCGGAGCTTGCGAAGCGTCCGCAGCTCATCGCGGCAAATAAATGCGACGTGCTTGATCCGGAAACCGTTGATGTCGAGCGCTTCGAAGCTTATGTTCATGAGCACGGCTGGGATCTCATTTATATTTCTGCGGCAACGGGCAAAAATATGAAAGAATTCGTAAATTTGATCGGTGAAAAGCTTAAAGAGCTTCCGCCCGTAATCGTTTACGAGGCTGAGGAAAGCGAGGATGATGTCGAAATCAAGGGAGTCGAAACGACGGTGCGCAAAGAGGGCAATGTTTATATCGTCGAGGGCGAGTGGCTGTTCAATCTGCTCGGTCAGGTCAACCCGTACGACAGAGAATCGCTTGCTTATTTCGGTCGCGTGCTCACCAAGTACGGTGTTATAGATTTGCTTGAGGAAAACGGCTGTAAAAACGGCGATACCGTATCCGTTTACGATTTCGAGTTCGATTTTGTTAAGTAATGTTTGATAATTGCAGGTGATGCCATATGTATAAAGGAAAATTCGGAGAAATGCTCGATCTTTTGCTTACGCAGAAGGAGTTTATTCTCCGCCATGCAAAAAAAGGCGGCGTAGCCGTCGATTTCACAATGGGTAACGGTCACGATACGGCGTTTTTGTCTCATGCGGTCGGTGCGGAAGGAAAGGTATACGCCTTCGACATCCAGCCCGAAGCGCTTGAATCTACAAAAATAACCTTGAAAAACGAGGAATGTCCCGATAATGTTACCTTGATTCTCGACTCTCATTCAAATGCGCCCGAATACGTCAAGGAACCGATCAATGCCGGTATGTTTAACCTCGGCTTTATGCCCGGCGGAGATAAATCGAGAACGACAATGCGCGAAACAACAATGCCTGCCGTTAAGTCCGCGATCGAAATGCTTGATCACGGCGGAGCGATCACCGTCGCGGTTTATCCCGGTCACGCAGAGGGAGACCTTGAGGGTAAGGAACTGCGAGAATATTTCGCAACGCTGGATAGGCGCGC
>CAYWAD010000028.1:0-15213 GCA_964456045.1 uncultured Lachnospiraceae bacterium | reverse complement strand
CCCGGTGAAGAAGGCTACCCCGCATACCTTACGTCCCGTCTCGCGCAGTTCTACGAACGTGCAGGTATGGTAAAGTGCTGCGGAAACGACGAGCGAATAGGCGCGTTGACGGCGATAGGCGCGGTATCTCCTCCCGGCGGTGATATTTCCGAGCCTGTTTCTCAGGCTACACTGCGTATAGTTAAGGTTTTCTGGGGACTTGATTCGTCTCTCGCGTACAGACGTCATTTCCCGGCAATAAACTGGCTTAATTCATATTCGCTTTATAAGGACAGGCTCGCTCCCTGGTACGAAAAAAATGTCGCATCCGATTGGATGGAGCAGATAACGGAGGCGATGCGTATCCTTTCGAGTGAGGCAGAGCTTGATGAAATCGTCAAGCTTGTCGGTATTGATGCACTTTCCGCAGACGACAGACTGACGCTTGAAGTCGCGCAGTCGATCCGTGAGGACTTCTTGCAACAGGATGCAATGTCCGAGGACGATTCATATTGTCCGCCGGAAAAACAGCACGATCTTTTGTCGCTCATCCTGTATTTCCGTGATTCGTCAAAGCGTGCAATAGAAAACGGCGCGGATATTGAAAAAATTTCCGAGCTTGCTGTTCGCGAAAAAATCGGACGCGCAAAATCCATCGCAATTTCGAAATATAAGTCCGAATTTGCAAAAATCAAAAACGAAATCGACGAAGAACTTTCGGCTCTCGGAGGTGAGGCAAGATGAAACGTGAATACAGAACGATCGAAGAAGTTGCCGGACCTTTGATGCTTGTCCGTGATGTTGACGGTGTTAAGTTTGACGAGCTGGGTGAGATCATTCTTCCGTCCGGCGAGACAAGACGTTGCCGCGTGCTTGAAGTAAACGGCTCCGATGTGCTTGTTCAGCTTTTCGAGGATTCCGCAGGACTTAACCTTGAATATTCCAAGGTCAGATTTACCGGCCACGGCGTGCAGCTTCCCGTTTCCAAGGAAATGCTCGGACGCGTGTTCAACGGTATGGGCGAACCGATTGACGGAGAAGCAAAACTCATCCCCGAAGCAGTGCGCGACATCAACGGAACTCCTCTGAATCCGGCAGCAAGAATGTATCCGTCCGAATTTATTCAAACGGGCGTTTCGACGATTGACGGACTTAACACCCTCGTAAGAGGACAAAAGTTGCCCATTTTCTCCGGCTCCGGCTTGCCTCATGCAAATCTTGCGGCGCAAATTGCAAGACAGGCGAAGGTCAGAGGCACGGACGAAAAATTTGCTGTTGTTTTCGCCGCTGTAGGCATCACGTTTGAGGAAGCGGATTTCTTCATTTCCGACTTCAAA
This sequence comes from uncultured Lachnospiraceae bacterium, assembly GCA_964456045.1. Lineage (GTDB taxonomy): Bacteria > Bacillota > Clostridia > Oscillospirales > CAG-272 > DTU064. Next base: position 13,897 of record CAYWAD010000028.1, on the reverse strand, counting down.
AAGACCGGTGCGATCGACAGAACGGTTTTGTTTATAAACCTTGCGTCCGACCCGGCAATCGAACGTATTTCAACTCCGCGTATGGCGCTTACCGCAGCGGAATATCTCGCATTTGACTGCGATATGCACGTCCTCGTTATAATGACGGACATCACAAACTACGCCGAAGCGCTTCGCGAAGTTTCCGCGGCGCGTAAGGAAGTTCCCGGACGTCGCGGTTATCCCGGATATTTGTACACGGACCTTGCAACAATGTATGAGCGCGCAGGCAGGCGTGAGGGAAGTAACGGAAGTATCACAATGATCCCTATACTTACGATGCCCGAAGACGATAAAACTCACCCCATCCCCGACCTCACAGGCTACATCACGGAAGGTCAGATCATTCTCTCACGTGAGATCTACCGTAAGGGGTATCTGCCGCCTGTTGACGTTCTTCCGTCGCTTTCGCGTCTTAAGGACAAGGGAATCGGCGCCGGACGTACTCGTGAGGACCATTCCGGTACGATGAACCAGCTTTTCGCCGCTTATGCAAGAGGCAAGGAAGCGAAGGAGCTTATGGTCGTGCTCGGTGAGGCTGCGTTGACGCCGATCGAGCGCCTCTATGCCAAGTTCTCGGACGAATTTGAGGCGCAGTACATCAATCAGGGCTTCTACGAGGACAGAACCATCGAGGAAACGCTTGACATCGGTTGGAAATTGCTTCATATTCTCCCCAAGAGCGAGATGAAGCGTATTAAACCTGCTATCCTTGATAAATATTGGGACGCAACCAAGTGAGTGAAAGGTAAGATGTATGCCCGCAATTAATGTTAATCCGACACGAATGGAGCTGAAAAAGCTCAAAGCGCGGTTGACGACGGCAAGACGCGGTCATAAGCTATTGAAGGACAAAAGAGACGAGCTGATGAAGCGCTTCCTCGACGTTGTGCGCGAGGAAAAGGAGCTTCGCGAATCGCTTGAAAAACGGTATACGGCGGTCAAAGGAAGTTTCGCGATTGCGGAGGCTACCATGAGTCCGCAGATACTTTCCGAGTCCTTGCTCTTGCCTAAATCGGAGGGAAGTCTTACGGTCAGCGACGATAATTTGATGAGCGTCATCGTTCCTCGATTTTCATACGATGAGTCAACTCGAACGGACGGATGCAGCTACGGCTTTGCGTTCACTTCGGGTGAGCTTGATTCCGCAGTAGAGGAGCTTTCCGGCATGACGACCGACCTTGTGAAGCTTGCTGAACTTGAAAAAACGGCTGAACTGCTCGCGGACGAGATCGAAAAAACACGTCGTCGCGTAAACGCGCTTGAAAATATAATGATTCCCGATCTTGAGGGAACGATCAAGTCCATCTCCATGAAACTTGACGAAAATGAACGCGGAAACACAACGCGCCTTATGAAAGTCAAGGATATGATGATGGCACGTCAGATTGAGGAGCGCCGCGCGCGCGAATCCTGACGCATAATATTATTACGGTACAAAATTATTAATAAATATCTTGGAGGATATTATGATTAAAACAAAAAATTATGAATTTTGGTTTCTTACCGGTTCACAGGATCTCTACGGCGATGAATGCCTTCGCATCGTAGCTGATCAGTCAAGCAAGATCGTTGAGGCTCTCAACGCATCCGGCAAATTCCAGTATCCCATCGTTTGGAAGCCTACGCTTATCGACAGTGTTTCCATTCGCGAAACTCTCGCTGCTGCAAACGCAAACGAAAACGTAGCAGGTTGCATCGTTTGGATGCACACTTTCTCCCCCGCAAAAATGTGGATCCGTGGCTTCAACGAATACAGAAAGCCTCTTTGCCACCTCCATACACAGTTCAACCGCGATATTCCGTTTGATACTATTGATATGGACTTCATGAACCAGAACCAGTCCGCACACGGCGACCGTGAGTTCTCGCATATCCTTACAAGAATGAACGTTCCACGTAAGGTTATTTCCGGCCACTGGTCTAATCCCGCAATTCAGGAAAGACTTGCCGATTGGATGAGAACCGCTATCGGTGTTCTCGAATCCCGTTACCTCCGCATCCTTCGCGTAGGCGATAATATGCGTGACGTTGCAGTTACCGAAGGTGACAAGGTTGAAGCAGAGCAGAAGTTCGGCTGGGAAGTAGATGCTTACAATATTACAGACGTTGCAGAATATGTTAACGCAGTATCCGCTTCCGATGTAAATGCGCTCACAGACGAATATTACGCAACATACGATATCGTTACTGACGGCAGAGACGCTGCTGAGTTTCGCAAGCACGTTGCAGAACAGGCTAAGATCGAAATCGGATTCCGTAAGTTTGTTGAAGAGAAGAATTATCACGCAGTTGTTACAAACTTCCAGATGCTTGCAGGCTTCAATCAGCTTCCCGGACTCGCAATGCAGAGAATGATGGCTGACGGCTACGGTTTCGGCGCAGAAGGCGACTGGAAAACCGCAGGTTTCGTTCGTCTCTTTAAGCTCATGACAGAAGGTAAGCCCGGCGCGCTCGGCACATCTTTCATGGAAGACTATACTTACCACCTCGAACCCGGTAAGGAAGCAATCCTTCAGTCACATATGCTTGAGGTTTGCCCCTCGATCGCATCAGGTAAGCCCTATATCCGCGTTTGCCCGCTTTCCATGGGTAACCGTGAGGATCCCGCGCGTCTTGTATTCACCGCAAAGGAAGGCAGAGGTGTTGCTTGCTCACTCGTTGACCTCGGACATCGTTTCCGTATGATCATCAACGAAGTTGAATGCGTAAAGCAGGATAAGCCCATGCCCAAGCTTCCCGTTGCTTCCGCACTTTGGAAGACTCTCCCCGACTTCTCGACAGGTACAGAAGGCTGGCTCATTTGCGGTGGCGCACATCACACAGCATTCACCTACGATCTTACGGCTGAGAACGTTGTTGACCTCTGCGAAAACTTCGGAATCGAAAGCGTTGTTATCGGTGAAGGTACAACGATCCAGAGTCTCAAGAAAGATCTCATGCTCGGCGAAGTATACTACAAATAATTACACTAAAAAAGCTCGGCTTATGCCGAGCTTTTTATTTTTAAGCAAACATTCAATATAAATATACAAAGTAAGCGATTGCCGCGTGAAGCAGGATGAATATCGGCAACGGAATCATATATTTCGCGTGACGTGTCTTGTGATGTATCAGTTTCATTGTGATGAACATAAACAGTGCACCGCCGAGCGCACCGAGCCATAAAAGTACACGTTCAGGCACACGCCACGCACGCTTCCAGGATGCGGATTTGTCGTATGCGGTCAGCGCGACGGAAACGACTGATATTACGATGAAATATACGGCTAAAATATAGCGAAAAATATCCATTTTCAACTCGCTTTGCGTTAATTTATGTAAATGCAGCCTGCATCGAAAAGCGGCTCGTCCGAAAGGGAAACCACCTCTCGTCCAAAGGCGTTTGCGTTTGATACGATAATGTGAAAATCCGGGTGACGGCTGACATCACCGAGAAAATAAAGAGTGTTGTTTGTCGAAAACGATGCTCCGCCGATGAAGCCTGTGTCGTAGCCGGGGAGGGAAACGTGCCCATATGAGACTTTCACGGTATGCACGGCGCATTCCGAAACGGATTTTATGATAGACGGGTCCGCAGAAACGACGAGACTGTCGGTGCGGTCGGTGCCGGGGAGCAAAACAGTCGAGCATTTCGAGTAGCCCTGCTTAGTGTCGATAACGGGGAGATTTGCGAGTGTTGCGGAACGCTTTATTGCCCCGGAAATATAATCCGCTTTGCCGATCAGTGCGGTTTGCGGAATCACAAAGCAGTTGAACGCGACATCTGACGGGTACACCTCGCTTGAAGTGTCCGAAGTGAGCGAAATTTCATATCCGTGCGCGGAAATTTCGTTTGCAATGTCAAGGATGCGCTTGTCCGCTAAAAAATGTTCGGATCGCACGAAAAATTGCCCGAAATCGCAAAAAAACAGCATATCCGGATGGGAAGCAACGGGCGTTGCCAATCCTGTCGCAGACGGCACGGATATAACGTCAAAACCGTGAGCCTCGGCTGCGGAAACGATTTTTTTCGGAGTGTTTTCAGCTAAAAGTAAAATTGACATACTGCGTCCTCAAATAAATCGGAATAAACAAAAACGGGCGGACCTAAGTCCGCCCTTGTTTGTGTTCGATATTAAGTCAGACGGCACGAGTTACCTTGCCGGAACGAAGGCAACGGGAGCAGACGCTAACAGTCTTGTGAGTACCGTTATCATCAACACGTACTTTTCTGATGTTGGGCTTCCAAGTTCTCGAAGTCTTACGTTCGGAGTGAGATACGTTGTGACCGAAAGTAACGCCCTTACCGCAGATACAACATTTTGCCATTGTGATACACCTCCATATATATATGATATATTATTTATCAAAATCACGAACGTGATTATTATAGCACAACAAACTCGCGATTGCAAGAGCCTTTTTGCAGAAATATACTGTATTTTTCAAATATTTTTCGTGAAGAATGTTTTTTGCCGGGAATTTGAACGTAATTGTTCTTAAAAGTTGATTTTTGCTCAAATATGTGATACTATTTTAATATGACTTAAAAAGAGGATACAGTATGAAACGGAAAAGCGGAATTTTACTTCACATATCATCACTTCCGGGAAAATACGGTTGCGGAAGTTTCGGGGACGGGGCGCGCGACTTTGTTAACAAGCTTGCGGACGGTGGCTTTACATATTGGCAGGTCTTGCCTTTCTGTGTGCCGGACGCTTTTTTTTCGCCGTACAGCTCTGCATCGGCGTTTTCCGGAAATCCCTATTTTATAGATCTCGGAATACTTTGCGACAACGGACTTGTTACGGAAACCGAACGCTTGACGGCTGAGGAAAAAAAGCCCTATGTCTGCGAGTTCGGCAGGCTCAGCGAGGAAAGAATGGCATTGTTGTTCCGGGCAGCGGATCGCGCGTTGAAGGACGCAAAAATTGCGGTTGCAGTCGATGAGTTTATGTCAAAAAATCCGAGAGTCTCGGAGTTTTGTCGATTTATGGCGCTGCGTGAGGCGAACGGCAACCTTATTTGGCACAGTTGGACGGTTGATGAGCCTGACGAAAGTACGGAAGCGCGCTGGCGCTTTATAGAATACGAATTTTTCCGTCAGTGGGCAAGCGTTAAGGCATACGCAAACGAAAAGGGAATCAAAATAATCGGGGATATTCCGTTTTACGTCTCGCTTGACAGTTCGGACGTATGGGGGTCACGCGAGCAATTCCTGCTCGACAGCGACGGCAGACCCGAATGGGTCGCAGGCGTGCCGCCGGATTATTTTTCCGAGGATGGGCAGCTTTGGGGTAATCCGCTTTACGATTGGAAACATATGAAAAATGACGAATATTCGTTCTGGCGCGAGCGAATATCGTTTATGCTTACGCTTTTTGACGGTGTGAGAATTGATCATTTCCGCGCGATCGAATCATATTACGCTATCCCCGGTGATGCTGTGACGGCGAAAAACGGTGAGTGGCGTAAGGGTCCCGGAATGGAGCTTATAAAGGTTATAAAGGAAGTTGCGGGAGATAAGCTTATCATCGCGGAGGATCTCGGAGACATAACGGACGAAGTGCGTGAGCTTCTTGATGAAAGCGGATTCCCCGGAATGCGCGTGATGCAGTTCGGATTTTTGTGCGACGGCGATTCGCTTCACCGTCCGCACAATTACGTCGAAAATTGTGTTGCCTATACCGGTACTCACGACAATAACACGCTTCTCGGAAGCATTTGGGAGATGCCGCCCGAACGCAGAGCCGATCTTTTTGATTATTGCGGTTGTCCGAATGATTGGAACGAGGCTTGCGTCGATGTAATACGGTCACTTATGGCATCAAAGGCAGGGCTTGCCATTTTTCCAATACAGGACATTTTAGGATACGGAGCCGACACAAGAATGAACAAGCCGGGCGTTACGGACGATAACTGGAACTACCGCGTTACGTTTGAGCAGCTAAAGTCTGTCAACACGTCGTTTTACAGGCGTTTGAACAAGCTTTACGGCAGAATTTGATAGAGTAGAGAATATAAAAGGGAAACATTGTGAAAAAGAATATATCAAATTACGAAAGAATGACAAAGACGCCGGTTGCGAGGTTGATCATTGCACTCGGAATACCGACAACGATTTCTATGCTCGTGACTAACATTTACAATATGGCGGACACATATTTTGTCGGAAGTCTCGGAGAATCTGCTCAGGGCGCGATGGGAATTTTGTTTACGCTTCAAACGATCATACAGGCGGTGTCGTTTATGCTCGGACACGGTTCGGGTACGTTTGTTTCCAAGGAGCTTGCGGAGCAGAATCCGAAACGTGCGTCAACGTATGTGTCAACCGCGTTTTTTACCGGAAGCGCACTCGGTATTGCGCTCATGGTGTTTGGACTCATCTTTATCGAGCCGTTTGTAAAGCTGCTCGGAAGCACGGATACTATTTTGCCGTACGCGAAAGATTACGGAATGTGGGTCCTGATTGCGTGCCCGTTTATGGTTACGTCGTTTATTCTCAACAACAATTTGCGCTATGAGGGAAAGGCTGTTTTTGCCATGGTGGGCTTAACTTCCGGCGGTATTCTCAACATCGTGCTTGACTATGTTTTTGTAAAAAAAATCGAACTCGGAGTTTTCGGTGCCGGAATGGCAACTGCAATCTCTCAGATTGTAAGCTTTGTCATCCTGCTTATAATGTTTATCACAAAAGCGGAAAGTAAAATTTCGCTTCGCTATATAAGCAGGGAAGTAAAGGTGTATACGTCGATAATCAAGGTTGGCTTTCCGTCGCTGATAAGACAGGGGCTCACATCGATCTCGAACGGAATACTGAACAATCTCATCAATCCGTTTGGAGACGCCGCTATTGCTGCAATGAGCATTGTGAACAGATATTCTTCGTTTGTTATGTGCTTTGCGCTCGGAATCGGTCAGGGGTTTCAGCCGTTTGCCGCGTTCAACTATCAGACAAAGGACTATGCTCGCGTAAAGAAGGGGCTCTACTTCACAATGATGATGGGACTTGCGTTTGTCGGCGTGCTTTCGCTTGTCGGTTTTGTGTTCGCGGACAGAGTTGTGTGGGTATTCCAGAAAGCGGAGGAGGTTATCAAAGTCGGCACGCCTGCGATACGGTACGCATCTGTCGGAATTTTGTTTTCTCCGTTCTTCATCCCGATCGGAATGCTGTTCCAGAGTACGAGAAACTCGAAAACGGCGTCGTTCCTCGCTTTGCTTCGTTCCGGGCTCGTGTTCCTGCCGATTTTGTTCATCGCATCAAGCGTAGCAGGACTTACGGGAATTGAGCTTGCACAGCCGATAAGCGACGTTTTGACCGGACTTATAAGTCTTCCGTTCTTAATGAAATTCAATAAAGATCATCAATCGTAAGCCGAAAAAACTAATGTGTAAGAAAAATCCTCCCGAAGTTGAAACTTCGGGAGGATTTTTTACTCATTTGGTTTTATTGTGCAGATTCTTCAAAATTCCGTAGGCTGAAAGGCAAACTCCTACTACTAAAAGCACGCATAAAATTATGAAGAACCATAAAGTATGCGTTCCGATAAGAAATCCCCATATTTTTGTGTAGGTTTTTCCGTTTATCATAGCGGTGAATGGCTTAAATGCAGAACAAATGACAAATATGATTATTCCCGAAAGTGACATAAGAAACATAGCAAATCCGGAATAAAAACACCATTTATAAGCTTCGCTTTTGCCATTGTCTGCACATTCTTTTTCATCGGATTTTGAAATTTTGTCGGTTAGACATTCGCCCTTGATTAGATAATCCGTTGAAACTTCGAATAAATCACTTATTTGGGATAAATATTCGATGTCAGGTGTCGATTGTCCCGTTTCCCATTTTGAAACGGTTTGTCTCGCTACATTAAGTTCTTCTGCCAGCTGCTCTTGTGAAAGTCCTTTTGATTTTCTTAAGCGTGTAAGTGTTTCGTTGAATACCACAATGTCACCTCCGTGGATTTTATCTGTAAACATTTTATCATGTAAGCTGTGATTTATCAATCAATAAGCGACGGAATATCCGCAACGCAAGAGGGAATGTTTGCAACAATTTGTTGCAGTACCTTTCGCTGTAATGAAGTGTCCCCGAAAAGACTTGACTTTTCGGGGACATATCAATATAAACGAAGTATTTAATTTATTTTTCGTTACCGAAGATCTTAACTTCGTAGACGGTAGGTGTGTACCAGTTGTAATTGGGATTGTTTTGGAGACGTGCTCCCTTTACATTGACTCTGATATATCTTGCCTCGCCTGACAACACATTTGTGTTAAATCCGTATGTCTTGGAAACCTTTGTGTCTGATTCGTTTGTGTTGTCGTAGAGCGTTGTCCAGTTTACACCGTCCGTACTGCCTTCAACGGTGTACATGTAATATCCTTCGGAGCCCTTACAGATGTACCAGGAAAGCTGAATGCTTGTGACATCGCAAACTCTGCCGAGGTCAACAGTGAAGTGCATCGGCCATGTTGCCGAGGATGCTACGTAGCCGTTGAAGTAATCGCCGTCTGTCATGTTGGAGGTGGAGGATCCGGATGCCGCGGAGAGGGAAGCGGTGACTTTCGCATCCTGCGAGAGAAGTTTACCGTTCGAAAGCGGGATCATATCGCCTGTCTCTGCGTTATAGAGGATCTTTTCGTAGAAGTCATAGTATGCGATTCCGTCCGAGAAAGTGATGGGAGCAAGCATGGTTCCGCTTGTGCCGGAGCCTGCGATCCAACGGTATGCGTACATAATGTAGCTCTTGTTGTCGCCCTCGCCGAGAATAGCGATCCAAGACGACTGAGATGAGAACGTGGATGTGTTACCTATGTTGCGAAGATCGCTCCATCCTTCTGCGAGATTTTGAGTTGACGCGTAAGCACCTTGGCTGGGATACCAGCCTGCTGTCTGCGATACGAACAGGTAATACCAGCCGTCAACTTTGACGCAGTTGGGCATTTCGCGATACTGATTCTGGAACAGAGTTGTTACAACGCACTCGATGTCGCTGAAATCTTCCGTGAATTTGAAGAGGTAGATGGTAGCGTTTGCGCCCTCGCCTGACTTATTTGCAGCCGCGAAGAGATAGCCCTGACCGTCATCGTCGATAAATACGGAAAGGTCGCGAACTTCGATGTCGAGCGGGTTCCAAATGTTTTGAACGGTAAATTCACCGCCGGGGGTACCGGTGATGAGGAGCAGCTTACCGTCTGCGTAGCCGTCGGGTTTTTCCCAGTGTGCCGCGATGATAACTGTATTGGATTTTTCGTCGTACGCAACCTTAACGCTTTCGATCTTGCAGCTCTGGAGCAGCTTGTGATCCTTGGATTTTACGATCGTGCGTGTTCTGCCGAAACTGAAGCCGTTTGAGGACGAGGATTCGGTGACAGTAGCCTTACCGCCGGAAACGTTGACTGAGTAGCTGTAATAGAGGCCGTCATGATAAATTCCGCTTCTTGTAGAAAGTCCGCCTGAGGAGGTCAGGTTATCTATAACCGAAAGCTCAACATCGGGCATTTCGCGAGCTTCTGCCGTTGCAATTGCGCTTTCGATGACGGTGCTCTTATACTTGAGACGAAGCTGATAATCGTAATTACCCAAAGGAAGGTTATAATCCTGCCAAGAGGTTCCGGTGCCTGTGTAAACAAGATCGAAGCCGCTGCCGCTTGAACGATAAATTTCGTATGTGTCGGCATCAAATGATGCACCCCAGTTGAGAGCGATGTTGTTGATTTGACCGTTCTCCGAGGTTGCGAAGGGGAGCGCCGTGATGGAAACGGAGAAATCGGACGCAACAGCGTAAACTCTTATCTCCGAAATGTCAACCTTGTTTGTGGGGTTGGTGTATTTTATGTAGGAATAATCGCCGGTAGCAAGGAGCTTGCCGTAATAAACGAATGTAGATTCGACTTTTGTCGGAGCCTTGGAGATCGTGTACATTAATGTCCAATTCTTACCGTCGGAGCTACCGTAGAATTCGCCGCCGACCATGTTTGAAAGATCGGAGCCGCCCATGTACGCGATTGCACCTATCGTAGCACTTTTATCAAGCTTTATAATGACTTCTTCGCCCTTTTTGCCGTTGTAAACGGTAGAAGGATTGTAGTCACAGATAGCGGATTGATCGGAAGAAAGACCTACGCGCGTCATTCCGTCGTCTTCGGGAATCTTATCGAGAACCTCGAAGGTTCCGTCTGCGTATGCGTCTATCTCGATGTTTGCGAGAAGTCTGTCCGGAATACCGGTTGCTGCGTAAATTTCGATTTCGGAAATGTTAGCGCAATCTTCGGTGTTCTGATATTTTATGAATCTGAACGTACCGAGCACGAGCAGATCGTCATAATCGACGGTCTTTTTCTTGTTCGGAGCTTTGGTGATGTCGTAGATTTCGTACCAAGTTTTGCCGTCTCGGCTACCGTAGAAGCTACCGATGAGACGGGATTCGTAACCGCTTCTCGGTGCGAAAGCGAGCTTACCGATTACATATTCTTTACCGAGATCGACTTTGATCCAGCCGTTTTCAATGCCGTCAAAGAAGGTTGATGTGTCGCCGTCGAAAGCGTTTGCCGCAACGTCGGAGCCGTTGTTCCAGGGTTCGGAGCTGGTGATCATTTTCGATGTAATCTTGAGCTTTTCGTAGGTTACTTCGAAAGGCTCATAGGTTTCTTCTTCGGGCTTGGTTTCTTCCGCTGTGCTTTCGTCTGCGTCGGTTTGCGATTCGTCCGACGGATCGGATGAGTTATCGCTACAGGAAACCGCGAAGACGGCAAGACACAAAATCAGCAGAATCAAAATCGAAAAGGTCGTTCTTTTTTTCATTGATGTTCCTCCGCTTGTTGTTGTATGCTGTTGTTGAAAATCTACAAAAACAGCGCACAATATTTTGTCTGCTTTTATAATATCACGATTTTGCATATAATTCAATAGGAAATTTAATTTATGCATGCGTTTATTTTTCACAAAACGGACATAAAAGCAAAAAAAGCCTTGAAGCACCGAAATACGGTATTTACAAGGCTTTTTTGAACGGAGAAGAAGAGATTCGAACTCTTGAACCGTTTTTGGCGGTTACGCGATTTCCAGTCGCGCGCCCTCGACCAACTAGGCGACTTCTCCATACGCTATTGGGCTGTTTTTATCACAGCCTTGATATTTTACCACAAATCAACCGCGGATGTCAATACCTATTTTCGAAAAAATCAAATTAATCCGAAAAATATTAATTTACATAACGCAAGCTGTGACGATAAAACAGTGCGTGTAGCATTCGAATTTGAGTGGAATGTATCATTAATTCTGTAAGATTGCAATATTTTGTTTCATTATAATAGAAAAGACAAATATTGTCCTTAATATTCCGCATTTAAGGTTGAAAGAAAAATAAAATATGGTAAAATGAATGTGTAAAATGTAATTTTGCAAATCCATGCGAAAGCGGAGGAAGGTCTATGCTATCCTATACCGAAAAATCCATAACTTTTACAAACGGCAGTGAGCGAATCAGAATCGAAGCATGGGGGCGCGGACTTCGCGTCTGCACAGTCCCATACGGCGATTTTCCGCCTGAGACTTGGGCGCTCGACGAGACACCGTCGGAAAATGTGACGGTGTTTGTCCCGGAAAATTCGAACGATGGACATCCGTATATAGAGTCCGACGGCATAAGATGCAACATCCATGGCGGATTTTTGTCGTTTTGGTCGGGCGGTAAGCTCCTTTTTGAGGACGAGCATTACGAATGGCCGCTTCACGATACGGCGAGAATATACAATCCCGCGCTCGGCACGGACGGATTTGAAGCGTTTGTTCGTTTTCGTGCGTTCGACGGCGAAAAGATTCACGGAATGGGGCAGTACAGGGGTGCGAAATATGATTTGAAGGGCTGCGCGCTTGAGTTGGCGCACAGAAATTCGCAAATATCCGTGCCGTTTTTCGTTTCGAACAGAGGCTACGGCTTTCTTTGGAACAATCCCGGAATAGGCAATGTCACATTTGCGGAAAATATAACGGAATGGCACGCGCGTTCGACAAAAAAGGTCGATTATTGGGTCTGCGCTGCGGACACTCCTGCCGAAATCATTGAAAAATACACCGAGGTCACGGGCAGACCGACAGAGCTTCCCGAAAGTCTGCTCGGACTTTGGCAGTGCAAGCTTCGCTATCGCACGCAGGACGAGGTTTTGGCTGTTGCGCGCGAATATCACCGCCGCGGAATAAAGCTTGATGTTATCGTGATCGACTTTTTCCATTGGGATTATCAGGGCGATTGGTCCTTTGATCCGGAATATTGGCCCGATCCGCAGGCAATGGTGGACGAACTTAATTCATATGGCACTCGTCTTATGGTTTCCGTTTGGCCGACGGTCGATCCCAGAAGCAAGAATTTCCGTGATTTTGAGTCGAACGGTTATCTTGTCAACACGGATCGCGGAATAAACATGGTTTTTGAGTTTAACGGACCCGAACGAATCTACGACGCGACAAATCCGGACGCGAGAAAGTTTGCATACGAGCTTTTGAAAAAGAATTACGGCAGATACGGCATTGACATGTATTGGCTTGACGAAGCCGAGCCGGAATACACGAAGTGCCATTACGATCTTTACCGTCACCATCTCGGCGCGGCGCTTCAGGTCGGCAACTTCTATCCGAGAACGCATTCTCAGATGGTGTATGACGGCATGAAAACGGACGGTACGAAGGATATTCTCAATCTCGTTCGTTGTGCATGGGTCGGCAGTCCGAAGTACGGTGCACTTGTTTGGTCGGGTGACATAGATTCGACTTTTGCGCAAATGAAGCGTCAGATCGGCAACGGACTTAATATGGGCGTTGCGGGAATTCCGTATTGGATATCGGACACGGGTGGATTTTACGGCGGCAACATCAACGAGCCGGAATTCAAAGAGTTGATTGTACGCTGGTATCAGTGGGCGGCGTTTTCTCCTGTGCTTCGCATGCACGGAGACAGACAGCCTCACGCCGGTGCGCTTGCGTGGAACATAGATCACGGAGGCGGATTCTGCGGTTCGGGTGCGGACAATGAAATTTGGAGTTACGGCAAAGAAAATTACGAGATTTTTCTTAAATATTTGAAGATTCGCGAGGAAATGAAGCCTTACATAAAGGCAACCGCCGACGAATGCAGAGTGAACGGCAAGCCGATGATGCGTGCACTGTTTATCGAATTCCCGGAGGACGAGATTGCGTGGGATTGCGCGGACGAGTATATGTTCGGAAACGATTATCTCGTTGCGCCGGTGACATCGTATGGCATGCGCAGTCGAAAAGTGTATCTTCCGAAGGGAAAGTGGGAAGCGTTTGACGGAAGCGGAATCATCGAAAGTGACGGCGAATATGTGGAAGCGTCGGCACCGCTCGATTATATGCCGGTTTACAAAAGAGTTTGATTTTCGTTTTTTACATTATTTATATAATGACGCAAATGTGCGAGCGAATCGCGAGTTCTGTCGAATGTAAATGACTTGTTACAGAATCAAAAATTACCTGTTATAAAAGCTTTAACAAAGATCATAATATGAACAGAGGACGCGACGCAGACGCGGCACGGACTCAATTTATATAGATAATGTAGAAAAAATATCAACCGTGCCGCAAAGCGACACATTGATATGAGAATGACAGGAGAAAAACAATATGGCATCCAGCAACAAAAAGCTCGTACCCGAAGCAAAGGCAGCTCTTGATAAGTTCAAGATGGAAGCTGCAAACGAAGTAGGCGTAAACCTCAAGGACGGTTACAACGGTGAGCTTACTTCCCGTCAGGCAGGTTCTGTCGGCGGTCAGATGGTCAAGAACAGCTGTCCCGTGCGAAACACGAAAACCGTCAGTTTTGAGCGTGAAAATCGCATTGTCGATGGGCAT
>CAYWAD010000027.1:0-16290 GCA_964456045.1 uncultured Lachnospiraceae bacterium | reverse complement strand
AACGCAAGGGCGAAGACGCTTACCTTACATACGGCGAAAACTCCATCAAGCTTCCTGCAGAAAAGGGTAACCACCCCGATCTCAAGGATTACTTTGGTCAGGAAGTTATCGCAGGCGTTCGTCCCGAAGCTATCCGCGACGAGGCTTCCTTCCTCGAACAGTATCCGGATTGCGTAATCAACACAGATGTTGAAGTTACAGAGCTTATGGGCGCTGAAATTTATCTCTACCTTGTATCCGAAGAACAGAACCTCATCGCTCGCGTTGCTCCTACATCCACTGCAAGAGCAGGCGATTCGATCAAGGTTGCTGTAGATCCTACAAGAATCCACATCTTCGACAAGGATACAGAGCGTTGCATCATCCACTAATAAAGTCTAAGCATTGGCGTGATATTCTTAACCGAGTATCACGCCGATTCTGTTTTTCTCGCAAAAACGTCAAAAAAGTTCAACACAGCCGAGGTAATCAAAAATGAAAAAATCAACAATTGTAACATTGGTTTTAATTTGCACATTGTGGATGATCGGATGCACGCAAAAATCCAATCAAGTACAAAGCAATCAATTATTGCCGGAAGGCAATGTCAGCAATGTTGAAATTTCCACGCTTCCCGAAGGATACAATTATTCATTTGTCGGAGAAGATGCAAAAGCAATCGAAGATTATATATCCGGCTTGAGTTTGGAAAGCGACTTCGAAGAAAATCCAAATGAATACGCCGGGATGACATACGTAATTTCTTTGGGATATGAAAGTGGCAACGTATTGACTGTATATCACTTCGGCAATATGTTTATTCGTTCCGAAAACGATTCTTGGTATAAAATGACATATGACGAAGCAAGTCGTCTTGACACTTTGCTGAATGAATTGAGCAAGTGACAAACACAAAATCCCCGACAGATTCTCACGAGAGTCTGTCGGGGATTTTTTCATTAAAGGCTACGCTTTATCTCACTATTTCCTTAAACGTACCTGCTTCATATTCATGCAAAAGCAATGTCAGATCGTCGATTTTTTCGATGATAGAACGTCCTATGTCGGTATCACGCACGCGAAGTCTTTCTTCTGCGTGTTCGAAAACAACGGTATCGGAAAGTATATCAATGTTGTTTTCAATAGCGTCACGCGCGCCTTTGAACGGCTCGTGAGCCGAGATGCGGATGCCTTCCGAATTATAGATCAGTGTGTATCCTGCAATTCCCGTCGTGGGCTGATATGCCTTGCAGAAGCCGCCGTCTATGACGATCACTTTTCCGTCCGCCTTAACCGGTTCTTCACCCTTTCCCGATTTTATCGGGATGTGTCCGTTTATGATATGCGATGATTCGTCCGTGAGCTCGAATTCCTTCAAAATACGCTCCGCAATCTCGGAATCGTTCCAGCAATTGTAGTACGCGTTCTTCGGTTCGCTCCACGCCGCCTTGTCAGCGACAAAGAGGCGCTCGAAAGTAGTTATCTTTTTGCGCGCGCAGAGCGGAGAATCCTTTCCGCACCACAAAAACCACAAGAAATCTTTTCCCTCCTGACGTTCTTTCGTTCCGTCCTCGGCAAAAAAAGCCTGACGCGCCATGCGGTCACAATAATCCATCAGCTCGCGTCCGCTCTTTCCGTAAGCGGCATCAAGCTGCATCAACTCGCCGTCATCACGAAGCGGAATGCAGCCGTGAAACAGGAGATTATTGTTGAAAATCGTGTACATTTCGCCTTTTTCGTACAAAAAGCAAATATGACGTCTGAGCTTTTCCGACCTCATAAATGCATTCTTCAAATATTTCATCACGTCGCGCTCGCGCTCCGTAAGCTTGTACGGATCATTCGGGTCAACTGTCGGGAAGTCAGTTTCACGGAGCGGATACTCTACACCTTCAATCATGACCGTACCCTTTTCCCTGTCGATCTTATCAAGCAGGAGCCTGTGAGCCATGCCGAAATTCGGATTTCGCGCAATTATCTGCCCCTCAAGCTTAAACTGTATAATCGCGATCGCCTTGTGCATACGAGCAATCAAAGCGTCGTCGTCGTGACGAAGAAAATCGCCCTCTGAACTTCCCTTGGGCATATAACCCGTCACATCGTCGGAAGAATAGACCTCCGCGGCGAAATTTGTGAGCGGACGAAGCGAAATTCCGTAGCCGATCTCGATAACGTCGAGGTTTTTATATGTAATCGAATTGTTGAGTACGGCGGCAATGCAAGTACGTGAGCCTGCCGCGGCGCCCATCCAAAGCACGTCGTGGTTACCCCACTGAATGTCGATCGAGGTTTCCTTCATAAGCTCGTCAATGATTATGTCCGCACGCGGGCCGCGGTCGTAAATGTCACCGACGATATGCAAATGATCAATGACAAGGCTCTTTATCGCAGACGAAAGCGCAACAATAAAGCGCTCCGACGCGCCGAGCTTCACGATGGTTTCGATGATATTTTCGTAGTATTTTTCCTTTTCGACGGAATCGTATTCCACATTAAGCAGCTCATTGATTATATAATCGTAGCCGCTCGCCGCCTTTGCGAGATGCTTTCTGACCTTTGAGCGCGTATATTTAGTGCTCACAAAGCGGCAAAGTTTGAGTAAACGCAGGAGAGTAATACGGTACCATTCGTCGGGATTTTCCAACGAGGGACGGATCTCTTCGAGCTTTTCATCCGGATAATACACGACTGTTGCAAGCTCCGCGCGCTCGCATGCCGTGACCGTTTTGCCGAAAAGAAAATCAATTTTAGCGCGAATAACGCCGGATGCACTCTGTCTTATATGCAAAAACGCCTCGTATTCACCGTGAAGATCGCTCATAAAATGCTCTGTCCCTTTGGGGAGACCGAGGATGGCGGTAAGGTTGATTATTTCGCTGATTACGGAATTTCTGTTCGGGTATCGCTTTGCAAGCTCGAATAAATATTTCTGATTTGAATCTTTTTTCTTCATCATAACTGTCTCCATTGTAAGCCTTCGCCGATTACTTTTATTATGGCACATTTGATTTCAAAAGTCCACAGTCTGAAAAATCATTTTCTTATTTTTGTGAAAAAATATATCTTTTTTTCGCACATTGTGCTATTATGTATGCATAATCCTCTTTATCTTGAAAGGCAATTTTATGAAAATCATCATAATCGGTTGCGGAAAAGTCGGATACTCCATCGCGGAACGTCTTGTAAACGAAGATCATGACATAACGGTGGTTGACACAAACGCAACAGTTTTGGCGGATGCAAAAGAAAACTTGGATATTCTTGCCGTTTTGGGTAACGGAGCCGCGCACGACACCTTGGAAAAGGCGGGGACCGCAAAGAGCGACATCGTTATATCCACGACAAATGCAGACGAGACAAACCTTCTTGCCTGCATAATGGCAAAAAAGCTCGGCTGTAAGCATACGATTGCGCGTGTCAGGAACCCTCAATACACAAAGCAACTCAAATTCTTGAAAGATGAGCTGGGGCTTTCGCTTGTCGTCAATCCCGATTCCTCTGCCGCACTTGAAATGCGCCGCATAATACAGTTTCCCTTTTTCCTCAAACGCGATTCTTTTGCAAAAGGAAAGATCGAGCTCGTCGAAATCAAAGTCTCCAAGGACGGTAAGCTCGCCGGCAAAAAGCTTTTCGAGATCTCCGGCTCGTTACCTGTAAAGTTTCTTGTTTGCGTCGTCGAACGCGACCAACAAATTCTCATTCCGAAAGGTGATTTTGAATTTCAAGAAGGAGATCAGATCACAATAGCCGTTGCAAACAACGATCTTGCACCGCTTATAAAAAGTCTCGGCGGAGAAACAAAAAAAATCCGCAACGTAACCATGATCGGTTGTAGCCGTATTGCAGAATATTTGACAGATGAGCTTGAAGAAAAGGGAATCGCCGTCAAGGTCATCGAGAGGGACGCTGCACGATGCGAGGAATTTAAGCTTCGCTTCCCGAAAGCGCTCGTTTTGAAGGGAGATGCATCGAAAACAGACTTTTTGAAATCCGTGAGAATAGAGACCGCCGATGCCGTCGTAACTCTCACAGGCATTGACGAGGAAAACATCATCACTTCGATGTACTGCATGGATCTGGGCGTTAAGAAAACCATAACAAAACTCGACAGAACAGAATATATACATCTATTCAAAGAAAAAATCGACTCCTTTATTTGCCCGAAGGATTTGACGACGAGCGAAATCGTTCGTTATGTTCGCTCACTTTACGAGGAAGCAGGAGTCGGAACTATGCGGTCTTTGCATTATCTCCTTAGCGGCAAAGTCGAAGCGATCGAATTTTCCGTACCGGAACCGACCGATTACACGAATGTACCGATAAAAAATCTGAAAATCAAGTCAAACATACTGCTTTGCTGCGTCAGCAGAGGCAATCAAGTCTTTATCCCTCACGGTAATGACACTGTACAAGCGGGTGATTCGGTTGTCGTTGTCGCATCGGCAGAACAAGCACTGAAAAACCTCAGCGACATATTTGTTGGCGAGGTTGCTAAATAATTATGAATTACAGATTAGTATCGAATTATATCGCGAAAATATTGATGGTTGAATCCGTGTGCATGCTTCCGTCTCTTCTGATCTCCGTTTTTAACGGAGAGGGCGCGTCTTGGACATCGTTTCTTTTTACGATAATTATCCAAGTTGTGTTCGCCGGCACCCTGCTCTTAGTTTTCAAGCCGAAGGATAAGCGTCTTTACGCGCGTGACGGCTTTATGATCGTTGGTCTTTCTTGGATAATCATCTCGATTTTCGGCGCGATCCCGTTTTGGCTTTCCGGCTCGATTGAGTCCTACATAGACGCACTTTTCGAGACAATATCCGGCTTTACGACAACGGGAACGACGATTATAAACGACATTGAGGCTTTGCCGATGGGCATCCTCTATTGGCGTTCGTTTACTCATTGGCTCGGCGGTATGGGAATCCTCGTTTTCATTTTGGCGATCGCCCCCCTCGCTCGCGGCAGCGGTATGTCACTGCACATTTTGCGTGCCGAGGCACCCGGTCCTGACGTTGACAAATTCGCGCCGAAGCTGCATTTGAACGCGCGCATCCTCTACGTCATCTACATATCAATGACAATTTTACAAGTCGTGTTCCTGCTTTTCGGCGATATGCCTTTTTTTGACGCAATAACAACCGCCTTCAGCTCTGCCGGAACGGGCGGATTCTCGATCAAAAACGACAGCATGGCGTCATATTCGTCGTACTGCCAGACGGTTACCGCCGTGTTTATGGTGCTTTTCGGAGTGAATTTTAACATTTACTTTCTCATTCTCATCGGAGATTTCAAAACTGCATTCAAAAACAGCGAGCTTTACACATATTTGCTCATCATTTTCGCCTCTGTCGCAGTTATAACAGCGTCGATCACGTCATATTTCGGAAGCTTCAAAACCGCACTTCATCACGCGTTTTTCCAAGTCTCCTCAATCATAACAACAGCCGGATGCATCACCTGTGACTACGAACAATGGCCCGAAATCACGCACGAAATCCTTTTGTTTTTGATGATCGTCGGCGCCTGCGCCGGATCGACGGGCGGCGGAATCAAGGTTTCGCGCCTCATCTTGCTTGTCAAATCCGTCGTTCAGGAAATCAAACACTCGCGCCATCCGCAAAGCGTCAACGTTATGACGATCGACGGTAACGCCGTAAGCAAAGAGGCTGTGAAGCGTTTCAGCTCGTATTTGGCTGCCTACGTTTTGATCATTATAGCGTCAACTCTGCTGATTTCAATTGAAGGATATTCATTTGAAACAAATTTTTCGGCAGTTATAGCCTGCTTAAACAATGTCGGTCCCGGATTTGATCTCGCAGGTCCAACGGAATCATTTGCATTCTTTTCCGTGCCGAGCAAGCTCGTTTTAATGCTAAATATGCTTATGGGACGCCTTGATCTGTTCCCGATATTGATGCTGTTCTCGCCAGCAACCTGGAAAGCCAACAGCTGAATCCACTCTACCGACGGTTGATTCTTCACAATCAACCGCACACAAAAAATCCCGAACTCGTACAAAAAGCTCCCCTTCGGGGAGCTTTTTTCGTTGACGTTGTCTCACAGAGAAATTCTGCACGCACCTTCAGTGCAGTTGCCGTGGGGATAATCGCCGCGTTCGCAGCCGATCTCAAACAGGCGATTGTACTTCGCAACTCTTTCGCCGCGGCACGGCGCGCCCGCCTTGATAAATCCGGCTCCGAGCGCAACGGCAAGATCCGAGATGAATGTGTCGCAAGTCTCGCCCGATCTGTGCGACGCGACAAGCTCATATCCGAATTTGCGTGCCGCAAGCGCAGCTTCGATAGTATCCGTAACGGTCCCGGACTGATTAGGCTTGATAAGCAAGGCGTTGCCGAGCTTTTTCTCCGCGCCCTCCGTTACTCGCTGCTTGTTTGTCACGAAAAGATCGTCTCCGACGAGCATAACCTTATTGCCGAGTTCCTTCGTAATGTTGCGCCAGCCCTCCGCATCGTCCTCTCCGAGCCCGTCCTCAATGGAAATGATCGGATATTTACGGCAAAGCGACTGCCAATACGAGATCAGCTCGTCCGTGCCGTATTTGCTGCCGCGCTTCGGAAGTATATACGCACCCTCCGTCCACCATTCGCTCGCCGCTGCGTCAACCGCAATGCAAACGCTGTCGCCGTAGCCTGCCTCCGCAATCGCCGCGAAAAGCAAATCAAGCGCATCCTCATCGCGGTCAAGCATCGGGGCGTAACCACCTTCGTCTCCAATCGAGGTGATGTGACCTTTGGACTGAAGAATCGCGCCGAGTTCGGCGTATATTTCCGAACAAGCGCGAATTCTCTCGCCGTGATCGGCAATTCCCGTCGGCACGATCATAAATTCCTGTATGTCGATGTTGTTTTTCGAATGTGCGCCGCCGTTCAACACATTCATCATAGGGCACGGCATCGCGGAATGCTCACCGATTATGCCACCGAGGTAGCGATAAAGCGGCAATCCGTAATGTGCGGCGCACGCCCTCGCATAAGCGATCGACACGGGTAAAATCGCATTCGATCCCAAATTTTCCATATTGTCCGTTCCGTCCACATCACGAAGCAGACTGTCCAGCTCCTTTTGACCGGCAAGCACGGCTCCGCAAATGACCTCACTGATCGTTTCGTTCACATTTCGCACCGCACTCGCAACTCCCCGTCCGCGATAACGAACATCTCCGTCGCGCTTTTCGCGCATTTCGTATTTTCCCGTTGACGCTCCGGACGGCACTGTCGCCTCGCCACAACTTCCGTCCTCTAACATAAGCGCCACTTTGACGGTCGGATTTCCTCGCGAATCCAGTACTTCAAGCGCCGAAACCGCGCTGACAGTAGGCATTTTCATATTTTTCAACATACCAAGCTCCTTTGTTTTTTCGTATTTTTTCCGAGGAATGCCGTTTATATTCAAAATTGCGAGAACTTTTTTGCTTTTACGGCATATACTGTAAAAAAAGAACGGAGCCATCTTGAAATGTTGATTTACACTGTTGAAAGCGGTGACAATATTTATGCAATTGCCGAAGAATTTTCGGCAGATGCAAAACTTATAATAAGCGACAATGCGCTTTCGCCGTCCGCGGAGCTTACGGTCGGGCAGGCATTGCTCATACGTCAACCGACATCGACGCACATCGTGCGTTCCGGCGACACGGTTTACTCAATCGCTTTAATGCACGGTCTTGACGTAAACGCGCTGTATCGCCTGAATCCGTCACTCGGCGGCGTGCCGGAGCTGACCGTAGGGCAAACGCTCGTAACATCCGGTGACATTCCGCTTTACGGAATTCTCGAAACGAACGCCTACGTCTACCCTTACGTTGACCGCGCGGTTTTGCGCGTGCTGCTTCCGTATCTGACGTATTTGACGCTTTTCACTTACGGAATAAGGCGCAACGGGACTTTGATTCCGCCTGACGAAGCGGACGAAACGGAAATAATCTCACTTTCGCGCGAATACGGTGCAAAACCGCTCCTGCTTCTCTCCACGTTGACCGAATCCGGTACATTTTCGAACGAACTTGCCGAATATGTGCTGACGAATGACGAAACGCGTGCAAAAGTCATCTCCGAGCTGACAAATGCGGTCACGTCACGTGGCTATGCCGGCGTTGATCTCGACTTCGAGTACATCGGAGCGCCGCTCGCGGACGCGTATGTGAGCTTCGTTCGCGAGGTTAAGGCTGCACTCGATGCCGTCGGAAACTATATAACAGTCGTTGCGCTCGCGCCGAAAACGTCTGCGGATCAAGAGGGACTGCTGTACGAGGGACACAAGTACGGCGAGCTTGCCGCGGCGGCAGATCGTGTGCTTCTGATGACGTACGAATGGGGATACACATACGGGCCGCCCATGGCTGTCGCGCCGATCAATCAAGTCCGACGCGTAGTTGACTATGCGATGACGGAAATGCCGCCGTCAAAGGCGTTTTTGGGCATTCCGAGCTACGGCTACGACTGGACTTTGCCGTACATTCGCGGCGAATCGAGGGCGCGTTCCCTCTCCGCAGAGGAAGCGACTCAACTTGCCATATCAAACGGCGCGCGAATCAGCTATGACTCCCTCGCGTCGTCTCCGTTTTTTAATTACTATTCGACGACCGCCGAACTCGGTGTGCAAGAACACATCGTCTGGTTTGAAGATCCGCGAAGCATCAACTCAAAGCTTTCGCTCGCAAACGAATTCGGGCTCGTCGGCACGTCCGTTTGGAACGGTATGCGTCGATTCCCGCAACTTTGGCTTATGACAAACGAACTTTTCACAATAGAAAAAGGGTAACTTCATAAAAAAACGGCCGCATTAGCTGTGTGCTGATAAGACAGTAATTTAAGAAAAATTACTAAATAAGCAACTGCAAGAAGGATTGGACAAGAAAAACAGGCGATATTCAACCGCGGTTGGATATCGCCTGTTTTTATGCGTTTAAGGGGTGAAAAACGCCTATTTGTGGATAAAAAATCGTGTGATTGATTGCAGAAGCGTAAAAATAGCCGCTATTAAGCATATTGAGTATTCAGTATGAGTTTTTGAATACCGTGGTGTCGTTAAAAATTCGATCTGGAGCTCACAGTAGGGCGTCATCTTCGTTGAAGTTTTTTCTCCAATTGGAATGGTGCTTGTTGATAGTGAATACAATATTGAAGTTGCCTTTCTGGGTGTATCTCCGTTCAATCAGATCAAAGAACAACCGCGTGTTCTCATTGTCACACTCGCAATGCCCCACTTCATCAACAATCAGACAGGATGGTCGCACCAAACCATTCAGAACGGACGCTTCCTTACCTGCACGCCGGGCAGCGGTAAAATTGTTCCGTAGCTCGGATATCTTAATGAAGTAAGTTTTTATGACTCTTGGCAGCATGCATAGCTAAAAGCATGAGCCGGATTGGTCTTTCCTGTTCCGGCAGAAGCAATGAATGTCAGATTTCTGTGTGGATGGTCTAGTGTGGAAGCGCTTTGAGTTTATCTGCATTCTAACTTTTATCGACGGAGAAATCAAAGTTTTCAAATATTTTAGGATTCTTGAGCGGCAGCCTGTTCTTTGACTGTTATCAATCCGACAGGGGATCCAACGGCCTATAACCGCTCTAAGCAGAGTGACGAATTTGCAATGTCTTTTCTGAGCAGACCGTCCAGGATGCGGTATAGCCTGTAAGGATTGCTTGTCGATCCTTGCGTCTCTCCAACGCATGAGATTTGAATGCAAAGCGATTGGCTTTTATCCGATATAACTTTGATTTGGATACACTTGTGCGGCATCATAGTTCAGCAAGATTAATCATATCCAGAGAAAAATTATTCCATTGCGCGAACTTCATTTCTTCGATGGATTGTGAGACAATATCTTACAATCCATTGCTTATCTTTTCTTTCGCGTAGCTCCTTTCCTTGGGAATGGGCGTTTTCTGATATAAAGGATTTCGAAAGAAAAAGTAATGGCTTTTCTATTTGACTAAAATTGGCTATTCACATCAGCACTAACAACATTAAAATTGATAGATTTTTATTCGTTTAAAAAGCGAACAAACATCAAATACAAAATGAGCACAAGAAGACTTTGTCAAATATATCTCTATAAATCCGTGCTGTCATCAAATTATCGCCATAAAATACATACATCGTATATAGTTCCGAATAAATGTAATTCATCTTTTCGAATGTATTAACTGACAATAAGGTTTAAATTCCGTATTTTGAGGCTTGCATTTGAAACAGTCGCGCGTATTCCCCGTGTTTCTGAATCAGCTCATTATGCGATCCTTCTTCGATAATTTTTCCGTTAGAAAGCACCAGAATCTTATCGCACATAGTAATGCTTGATAGTCGATGGGAAATCAACAGTGCACTTTTGCCGCCGTAAACATTCTTAAAATCATTGAAAATTTCATGCTCTGCGATCGGATCAAGTGCAGCGGAAGGCTCGTCAAGTAGTACAATCGGTGCATTGCGAAAAAACGTTCTTGCTAACGAAACTCTCTGCCATTGACCACCGGAAAGTTCCTTACCGTTCGGATCAAACATACGGGTCATATTTTCATCCAGTCCATGTTCCAATCCGTCAAACAAAGCCGAAATCCGACTTTGTTCTGCCGCCTCTTGAATTTCATTGTCATTCCCCAGCCTTTGTATATCAGATAATGCAATATTTTCTCGTAAAGTGAGGGCATATTTCACGTAATCCTGAAACAAAACCCCAAACAGTTTTCTAACAGAAATGATATCGTACTCTTTAATATTTATTCCGTCAATTAATATTTCTCCTTCAGTAGGGTCATAGAATCTACAAAGCAACTTTACAATAGTACTTTTACCCACACCATTTAATCCAACTATACCTACGGTCTCTCCGGGGCTAATGACAAAAGAACACTTATTCAATATATTAATATCAGTATTTGGATATTTAAAACTAACATTGTGAAAAGTTATTTCGGGATTATCAGATGGAATCAACGTACCGCTTTTTTGTATCAATGGTTCTTGCTCAAGAAATTCACATATGTCCGTAAATTCATCGGAAAGTTCAAGCAGGCTATTAAAATCATTGAACAAGCTAATAAATCTGGAACGGAATTCGCTCAATATAGACACATAATATGTTATATCACCAATCATAATTTCATGAACAACAACTTTTGACAATGTAATAGCATATAAAATAATATCACATATGGAAAGAAAAATAACAGAAATACATCTAACGACGCAATTGATCATTGAATGTCTGATTTTTTCATTACGCAGACTGTTATATATATTATTATAAAGTGAAGAAAAATAACTGCTTAAATTAAATAATTTAATTTCAAAGAGAGTATTGCCTTGGAATAAGGACTGATAATAACCTAATTTGCGCTCTAAAGATGAGTTCTTCTTTCGGAATGTATAATTTCGTTTATCAATATGTTTGTCTCCGATAATGCCGGGAATCGACAATAAAAGAATAATAACAGATAAAATGGGGCTAATCTCCCAAATAATTATCAATGAAATTATAGTCCACATAAACATTTCTATTGTTGCAAACAAGTATTGTGGTATATTTTTTGTTACATTCCCAATTAACCCTAAAATATTATTCAAACTATCCTGCTGTTTACTGGAATCAAAAAAGCTAAATCAGCATTAACGATAGTATCTATCAAAAGATTATCAACATAATAATCTATTTCATCATTATACTTATAAGAAATAATTTGCTGATAAGTATTCATATATTTTTCTAACAGCACAGCTACGCAATATGTTGCAGCTAATGCAATAATTGTATATATAATATATTTTGCATCTCTGTTCTTAGAACCGGAAAGGACGTTCAACAAATTCTTCCATACAATCAAAGGTATAAATGGCATCAACGCCATAACCAAAGAGAGTACCCAATATATTATGAAATATTTTTTTGAGGCAGAGAATAATATTTTTACCGCAGAAGATATATTATGTACCCTAATTCTGAATAAAGAAGATATTGCTTCGAATTTTTCCCTTTTCATTTGTTTACCTCTATTTTATACTTATCTGCTTGCATATTATATAACATGGCATATTTCTCGCACCGATTCATTAATTCACTGTGCGTCCCGGCATCCAACAATGATCCTTTTTCAATCATTATTACTTTATCAACCATTTTAACAGACGACAAACGGTGGGATACCAAAATTCCTCCCTTATCAGAGAATAATTCGACAAACTTTTTGAAAATAAAATCTTCGGCTTCGGGATCGAGCGCAGAAGAAGGCTCATCTAATATGATAATATCCGAATTGCGAAAAAACGTACGTGCAAGAGCTATTTTTTGCCATTGACCAACAGATAATTCATATCCATTATCATCAAAGTTACGTGTCAAATTCGAATCAAGACCATGCTCCATAGCTTTGTAAATTTCATCCGCGCCGGAATTAAATGCCGCAGCTTCGATTTTTTTATTCTGATCCAAATCGTCAATGTTTGAAACGGCAATATTTTCGCGGAAAGTAAGAGAATACTTAATTATATCCTGAAAACATACACTAAATAATTTGCGTACACTATCTATTGAGTAAAACTTTATATCCTTTCCGTCAAGTAGTATTTGTCCCTCTTGAGGTTCATAAAACCGAAGGAGTAACTTAATGATTGTGCTTTTACCGGAACCATTAACACCTATCAATGCGATTTTTTCTTTGCTTTCAATTTTGAAATTCAAATGATTAATAACATAATCATCACAACCGGGATATTTAAAACAAACATTTTTAAATTCTACAGTTGGAAATGCACTCACAGCAACTTTTTTGTATCAGATGATTCTTCAGGTATATTATTAACGAACTGATTGTATTTCAGAATATTCGGAGCGGTGAAATTAGCGAAATACGGAACGATAAACGTAAGCGTGTTAAATTTAGCGTTAACAGCATTGGCTAAAGCAATAAACATCGACAAGGCACCAATTGTTAATTTTCCGATATAGACTGAATATATCCCCCACGCAAGGATGAGAACAAAACCAAAATATGAAATAAAGGTGTTTGCAAAAACAGCCCAAGTTCCTTTAACAAATATAGAGGCACGTTCTTTTCTTATGATATTCCAAGAATCACGGAATTGTGTTTTAATATAATCTGTCAGATTGTATAATCTTAAATCTTTGGCATAATCTCGCTCAGTCAATATTGATCGATAATAGTCTTTTTTTCGAGTGTCCGGGATAGAATCAATCGAGTAATAGTCCATTGTTATACTTGCTTTATACCTGGCAATTGATCCCGGAATAAATGTCATAATATAAATTATGCCTAATATAAAATTATAGGGGATAAACATAATAATCCCGATTACAAGTGAGATAAAAAGCATAAACATATGCAGGCCATGACTGGTGTTACTACTCACGCTGCTTTTATATTGATTTACAGCATTTAAAAGATCTTTATTCTCAGGATTATCATAAAACTCACATTCCAGTTCTGACATTGTTGACATCAATTGGAGATTAAGTTTCTGCTGAACTAATCCTCCGAGATATTCGTTGACTATGCTAAATGAAAAGTTTAATATTTTTTGGAATGTCAATAATATAATATAGGTGATAATTAATAATCCTAATGAACTGTGAATTTCCATTGTTTCATAAGACAGTTGAATTTTATCAAGAATATCTTTCCACAAAAACGTAGCTATTAAAGGTAAAAAGTTATTAATTCCATCAACAATAATTGAAATAATCGTAATAAGGGGAGATGTGCTCCAAGAAAGCTTAAACGTAAATGATACAGCTTGTATCATTTGTTTGATTTTGTTAGATTCCATTATTTTTTCTCCATTGATGATATATATTAAGATCAACTTTGTTTTACAGTAACAAGTATATCAACAATATATCTATTGTACTGAAAAAGGGATATAATCTTCTTATTTAGGGATAAAAAAATAAGCTCGTATCATTTATCCCTAAATCAACGCAAATTATATCATAATGCGCATGTACAAAATCATTAAATGTACAATTTATGCGTATTTTGCTTGTTTATCTAACTTGACTGATATATTTAATATTGATATAATTGCATTGGATAAGGAGGACTGTTTTTATGTTAACGATTGCTGTTTGTGATGATAATATCCACTTTGCACGCGTTTTGATTTCAAAATTGCGTGAATTATGTGCGACAAGGATTCCTGAAAGAATTCTCTGTAATGTTGTAACTGCATTTACATCAGCATACGATGTTCTCCAATATGCAAATAACAACTCGATTGATCTGCTTTTCCTTGACATAGATATGCCTAAAAAAACGGGTTCACTCTGGCTAAGGAAATAAGCGCATTATATCCGGATATAATTATTATTTTTGTATCCTCTCATGACACGTTGGTTTATAAAGCATTTGAGTATAATCCATTTTATTTTTTGCGAAAATCCTATCTCGAAGCGGAACTTCCCTCTGTTTTTTCAAGAGCAGTCAATAAGTATATATATTCCGTAGATACTCTTGATTTTACAACTATAGACGGAAAGATGGCTATTAGATTAAAGGATATAATATATATCGAATCTCAAAGAAATTATTATAATATCTATTGTGTCAATAATATATATAAATGCCGAGGCACTATGTCGCGAATAGAACAGATTGTTAACGGCTATGATTTTTGTCGCACTCACGCTGCATATATAATTAATCTTGAAAATATTGATCGATTTTCAGGCAAAAACACCGTTTTGATGAAAAACGGTAAATTATTAACGATAAGTCAGCGACGTTATGCTGATTTCAAAAACAGTTATACAAAATTTATTCGAAGGAAATGTGATAAATGACAACATACATATTTGAATCATTTATATCCCTATTGGATAGTTTTTTTTGTATATATTTTATTATGAGGTTTAATAATTCCTCATGGCGAAAAAGTAAATTCGCTATACCTGCTATAATTGTATATTTCTTAGCAACAATGATTGGAGACAAAGTATTCCCCAATTTTAACATTATAACATCGATAGTATTATTGATAATTACCATTCTATATGCATTTACGGTATGTGAAAAACAATATGTAAAAGCGATCATTACCGCGTGCGTATATAAAATAGTGTTTATTTTGTTGAGCACAATAATATTTACTGTGTTATCTCGGATATTCGACGGTTTTGCCGAGTTACTGTACGGTACCGGAAGTAACGTCAGATACATATATGTGGTAATTCATAAGGTTGCTTTGTTCGCCGTTTCGGAGTTTTTGACACATATATTCAACAAAGACAGTCGTTGGGAGATCAAAAGCGGCATTTACACATTGATGATATCCTTTACCACCATAATTGGTTTGGGTATGACGATGATTGCCTCGACATCCGTCGGGTCCAATGAATTAGAATACCGGTTTATAATCATTGCTGCTACTTTTGTATTAATAAACATTATTCTTTATCTGTTAATTTTTCAGATTCAAAAACTGCAGGCTAATAAATATGAATTAATGCTTCTTCAAGAAAAAATGAAATTCGAAGAAGATCGATATGCAGATATTTCGGCAATATGGAACAATATTCGTAAAGTAAAGCATGACGTAAAACAGCATCTTATTGTTATTAAAAATCAATTGAATAACAATGAAATCGAAGATTGTATGAAATATGTCAACGAATTGCTCCCCGATATTGAATATATAGGTAAAGTAATTAAATCGGATAACTCCATATTAGATTATTTGATAAATTCAAAACTTGGATCTTTGGAAAACACACAAGTATATGTATCCGGTATCATCGTTGATTTAAGCGATATCAGAGATATTGATTTATCTTGCATTATTGGTAACATTCTTGACAATGCGATTGAAGCAATAAGTAATCTTGAGGATAAAAGAATAGAGCTTATTTTTTCGATGCAAAATTCTAGCAGAATCATTATATGCAAAAATACAATCGGTAAATCTGTTTTAAAATATAACAAAGAATTGAAATCAACTAAACCGCATCGAGATCATCACGGATTGGGACATACAATCATTGAAAGTGTTGTTAAAAAATATAATGGTTTCGTCGATTATTTTGAAGATGATGACATGTTTGGAGTTGAAGTGATTTTGCCGCTGGCAATGTAAATCGTGTGTTAGGGGAGTAGCGTCATACATACTTTAAGAAACGAAAGACAACATTTTAAATATTGAAAAATAAAAATACGAATAGTAGCCTTTAGTAAAAATCAGCACCTACGGTGCGCAGCCAACTTTCGCCGAAATTGTTAAAGGGGTTGGGATGGTCTCGCCTGCCGGCTCGGTCAAGCGCTTCAAAATGCGTTGCATTTT
>CAYWAD010000026.1:0-16888 GCA_964456045.1 uncultured Lachnospiraceae bacterium | reverse complement strand
TATCTGTTTTCGCAGCAGATTCCGGTACAATTTATGTAAAAGACCTCGTTAGCGGCACTGATTACGCAGATCTCGGCAATATGTCTTTGCAGGGGGCTTCTGATGGAAACGGTAATTACAATGGTGGTTTTAAGGGTGAAGAAGCTGCTAATAACGGCGGATGCCTCGGCCTCGGTGCAGCTAAAGAAGAAAATGTTCCTCTTTCAACAGCTCACATCACATTCACTGTAAACGCTGAAAAAGCCGGCACATATACATTGGTTGTTCGTTATGCTGCTAAGAAGGCAGAAAACAAGAACAGATGCTTTGATGTTTCCGTAAACGGCGGTGAAAAGAAGACATTCGAAAACCTCGGCGGTAGTGACTGGGAAACATATTATGACGCTACAGTTGAAAACGTTCACCTCAATGCAGGCGCTAACACCGTTAAGCTCACAAACGTAGATGGTTTCGATGATAGCACATACAAGGCTGTTAACGTTCTTTCTCTTACATATACTCTCGTAACAGCTGATCCCGTAGATCCCGATCCTACACCCGATACCGGTGATACAACTCCCGACACAGGTGACACAACACCCGATACTCCCGACACCGATGACAAGGCTCCTCAGACAGGCGTAGTAACAGCTATCCTTTCCGTAGTTGCAGTTCTTTCCGGCGCTTACGTTGTATCCAAGAAGCACTGATTGGCTGATAAAATTTAAGCTTACATAAAAAGCGGTATGACTTAGGTCATACCGCTTTTTTGCTTGCTTTTTTAATTCAAAATGTTGCCGTCGCCGGTCAGTTTTCCGTTCATCCAATTGTATCTGATTTCGATGAAGTCGCGGATGTATTCGATCTGTTTTTCCCATGTGTCGTTTTTGCGGCTCGCAAGACTGAGCCCGACCTTTTGTCCCTGGATCTTGTTCCATAGCACAAAATTGTTTGCTTGCGCGTCTTTGATTTCTTCGGCGTTTTTGTCCAGCGATGCAAGCGCGGTTTTATAAAGCGTCTCTCCGACCTCCGACCAGCGCTCTTTCAAGCAACTGACGAAATGTTCGTCGCGAAGCAGGAAATGCATCCAGTTTTGATAGATGTAATTGAAAGTGGAATCGACCGCAACCCAACCGATGTCGTAAGACGGAAGATCGTACAGCATATTGCCGAACGCCATGTCGTAATCCCAGATCGGGCCTGCCGTAAGCTTGCCGCCTGCCGGCTTGTACATGTAAAAGCTTCGATAAAACGCGCTTTCCGTGTTGTTGCACAGCTCGTTGACGATGAACCAGTCAACCCATGAGTCAACGTCAAGGTAGTCCTGCCAGCCGACACCGGAAACTATCGCGTCCTCCGCGGCGCTGACGTAATTGTAGATGTATTTGAAAGTGGCATTGTTCTTCTCCTCGATTTCAGGCTCTTTGACATACATTCTGATCGCGTAATCGAGATCGAAATAGTCCTTTTTGTAGATGTTTTCGCTTGAATAGTCCCAGCCGAACTCGATCAAAAAGCCGAAATCGGTGACGTTCCCGTTTTCGTCCGTGATCGGTGTGCCGAGGTCAACTTTGCTTGTCGCTTCTTCGATTTTTTGAGCGATTGCGTAAACTCCGCGGTATTCGCCGTTTATGTAGAGATCGACGGAGACGTGCGTCGGCGTGAAATCAAGCCCGTCGAGACGTTTTGCAATGTCGGATGAGATGTGATTGCGGATGAGCGACGGATCTGCGTAGTTCGAAACGAGAACCCAGTCGCGATCGGCGGACATACCGAGAATCTTTGCTTTTTCGTCAAGCTTCAGTCGGTAGGCTTTCTTCGGGAAAGTGTTCCAGGAGGCGTTGCCCCTGCCTTTGATTCCGAGCGAGTATTTTTCGCCGTCAATGGACATCGTTGCCTCGACGTATTTCTCTTTTGAGTCAATCGCTTTGCCGTTGTTTGTGTCAATTGAAAGGATCGGTATGCCGTAGCGCCTTCTTTCAACGTTCAAACGGTAAGTGCGCGTGTTTCCGTCCGAATCAAGGACGGAAATCAGGTGCGATTCGGAAAGATCAAACGGCTTTGACGTGTCGGAAGTACAGTCGCCGTCCGAAACGAAGTCAATGTACGCGTTTTTGATGTCCGAATAATCGAAATTCCACGGATAATAAACCGTGATGAGATTTCCTTCGATTTCACACAGAAAATCTGCGGCTTCGGACTTGCTTTTGCCTGTGTAAAGCGTCAGACCCGTTATTTTTGCCTTGCCGCAACCGCCGAGAATGTCGCCGCCGTCCGTGACGCTTGAACCGTTAAATTCCGCGACGTTCAAATACCGCGCGACTTCGTATGAAAACGGCACGTCACCGCCGGTCCAAACGAGCGTGGCGTTCGGCGCGTCAATGTCGAAACAGCTTATGTTTTCGTCCGTCGTGAGGCGAATCTCGCAAGCGTCGTAGGTTGTGATTTTAAGTTTTGCGTCGTTTCTGCGGATTGTTTTTCCCAAAAAGATCAGCTCGATGCCGCAGTTTATCTCAATGTCCGAGTCGAACGTGACGCCGCTTTCGATCACAACGCAGGGAAGCTTTCCCGTCGCGGAGTAGAAATCTGTAAGCGCGCCGCTTTCGGCAAGCTCCTTCAGCTCGTCGGCGGAGGATGCTTTGAATATGTCGCCGAGCTCGATTGTGTCCATTGCGGGGGAAGACGAATCCGAGACGTCAACGGTGTCTTCCGTGTCCGTCGGATCGGAGGTGTCGGTAAAACCGAAAATTCCGGACGATTTTGCTACAGCGGCAAGTATAATTGCCGAAATCGTAAAAACAATAATTACAATCAAGATCGCCGTGTAGCTGCCGATGCCGACCGGCGCGTGCCGTTTCTTTAACTTCTTCATATATCAGGTGCCTCCGCGAGAGCAATGTGTTTTTGTGAGTATTTTACGAGCCTATGATACCACATAATGCAAAATAAATCTACCGAGTGCGATTTTTTATGCGATTTTTTTGTAAGTATCTTGTTACCGGGTTTAGGTTGTGATATACTGATTTATATCACATTGAAAAATCCTTTTCAATCGGAAAGCGTATAAGTTATGCAAAAGAGAGATGTAAAGTCAACTCTTAAAGAGTTTTTAACCCTCACGGGCGCGACAGTCCTGCTTTCGACGGGAATCTATGTGTTCCGTTTCCAGAACAACTTTACTTTCGGCGGTGTCAGCGGAATTTCAATGTTGCTTGCTGCTGTGACAAATTTGACCGCGTCGGATATTATGCTCATATTGAACGCAATTTTGCTTGTGGTTGCTTTTTTTGCGCTCGGAAAAGAGTTTGCCGCCAGAAGCATATATGTAACGGTGCTGTATACCCTTTTAATATCGGCGTTTGAAAAGATTTTTCCGATGACGCAGCCGCTTACGGACGATCCTATGATTGAGCTTATATTTGCGATACTCACACCTGCGGTTGCGTCTGCGATTTTGTTTCATTTTGACGCTTCAAGCGGCGGAACGGACATAATCGCGATGATAATCAAAAAGTACACGGGAAGCAATATCGGAACGGGACTTTTGGTTGCGGACGCGCTCACGGTAGGATGTTCTTTCTTTGTGTTCGGTGTCAAGACGGGACTGTTTTCCCTCTGCGGCTTTCTTGCGAAATCGCTCGTTATCGACACCGTTATCGAAAGTATCAATCTTTGTAAGTATTTTAATATCGTCTGCACTGACCCCAAACCGATATGCGACTATATTTGTAACGAGCTTAAAAGAGACGCTACCGTGTACGAAGCAAAGGGCGCTTACACGAACGGACACAAATACGTCGTTATGACGGTTATGAACCGCGCTCAGGCGATCCGTCTCCGTAATTTCATCAAAACACACGAACCGGGTGCGTTTATTATGATAACGAACACGAGCGAGATTATCGGAAAGGGCTTCAGAAGTCTATAAAAATAAAAAACACGTATTTTTGCGTGTTTTTTCATTTTTTGCGGAACTTTCGCTTTCGCTTGCCGTCTTATATAACAGAAGCACTTAAAATAAATTCAAACTTTTATCAGGAGGCTATTATGAAATTCAAAAGGTGGATGTCTGTGTTTATGCTTGCGGCGATTGTGATTTCGCTTGCGTCCTGCTCGTCGAAAGCCGATAACGCTGCGTCCGAAGATTACGGTTATTATGATAAAGAGGGATATGGTTCGGAAAGTGGAAACAACTCCGATTCCGAATACACCGACGGCATTGCGGATGTGTCACTCGAAGCCGTTACCGAAAGTACGCGCAAGCTGATCCAATATGTGACAATTTCGCTTGAATCGACGGAGTATGACGCAACTTTGACGGCAATCAAGCAGCGTGCATCTCAGCTCGGCGGCTATGTCGAATCGTCAAATGAAAGAGGTAACGGCGTGTATTCGACCGGCTCGCGCTATTCTCATATAGTTTTTCGCATCCCGTCCGACGTTCTCGACGATTTTAAGACCGACCTCGAAAGCACGGGCAATGTTTTGTATGTGAATATTACCTCGGATGACGTAACCGATTCGTATTACGACATAGAAGCGAGACTGGCATCACTTGAGGCTCAGCGTGACAGATATATGGAGCTGATGGAAAGCGCGTGTTCCCTCGATGAGATCATATTTATCGACGATGCGCTGACGGAGGTGCTGTACAAAATAGAATCTTACACCGGAACGCTGAACAAGTACGATTCGCTTGTAACGTATTCGACTGTTACTGTTGAGCTTCAGGAGGTCAAGGAGACTACGGCGATAACGGAGGACCCCGAAACATTCGGTGAAAAGCTCGCGGACAGCTTCGGTCGCTCTGTTGCTTCGCTTTCCGAGTTTATCGAAAACTTCACCATAGTCTTCGTGTCGGCTTTGCCGTGGTTGATTTTGCCTGCCGTTGCAGTTGTTATCGTTGTTGTTTGCGTGAAGAATAAAACAAAAAGAAGAAAAGCGGCTAAAAACGAAAACGACGAAGAAAATAACGAAAACGAACATTAAAATCACATGAAGCGAAAAGACTCCTTAAAAGGAGTCTTTTTGTTTTGCAAATATCCCTTGCGTAGGCGATTTTGCTGTGTTATAATTATCGTCGAAACATGATTTTTACATATTTACAGCCGCCGAACGGCGGAACGGAGATTACAATGAAAAAAAGTCAAATCATTTCGATTGCAAAGGAATTTATCATCATTACCTTCGGCGCGTTCCTTGCCGCTGTCGCAATTTTCTTCTTTATGCTGCCGAGCCATGTTGCGGTTGGAAGCGGTTCGGCTCTTGCCATGATTTTGAGTAACTTTATTCCGCTCCCCGTTTCAACGATAATGCTTATTTTGAATATCGTCCTTTTCACCGTCGGATTTTTGCTCATCGGTCCCGAATTCGGCATCAAAACCGTCTACAGCGCGATAATGGTACCTGTTTTTATGGGCATTATGGAGCAGATTTGGCCTGATTTTCAGTCTTTTACGGGCGACGCAACGCTTGACGTGCTTTGCTATATCCTTGTCGTCGGTGTTGCGATGGCGATCCTCTTTTCGCATAACGCATCCTCCGGCGGTCTTGACATAATCGCGAAAATTATGAATAAATATCTGAAAATGGACATCGGTCACGCGGTTTCCGTTTCGGGTATGGCAGTTGCGCTTATGTCTGCGATCTGCTATGATTCGAAAACCGTCGTGCTCAGCGTCATCGGTACCTATTTCGGCGGAATACTCCTCGATCATTTTATTTTCGGCATGGATATCAAACGTCGAGTTTGCGTTATCTCCCCGAAACTGGACGAAATTGTTGACTTTATACTGCACGAGCTTCACAGCGGCGCAACCATTAACGAGATCGTCGGCGCGTATGACCAGACTCGCCGCAGAGAGGTCATCACGATCGTGGACAAGGTCGAATACAAAAAACTTATGGACTTTGTAAAAAAGACTGACCCGAAAGCGTTCGTCACGGTTTATTCCGTAAGCGAGATGCGTTATCAGCCCAAGGTCAAAGGTTAATAAAAATACAATCGTTCCCCTGCTTGCGCAGGGGAATTATTTATGATATTATATATGTAAAGAACTGTTAATGAGGTAACAAATGCTTAAGATCATCCATACAGGTGACATACATTTAGACAGCCCGTTTTCCGGTTTGGACGAGCGCCGCGCCGAGACAAGAAAAACGGAGCTCCGCGCAACTTTCACTTCGCTTATGACGTATGTGCGAGTCAATGCGGTGGATATTTTGCTTATCGCGGGGGATTTTTTTGATTCCGGGTTCGTAACACGCGAGACGATCGCGATTGTTTTGCGTGAATTTTCGCGCGTGCCGAGCTGCAAAATAATCATCAGCCCCGGCAATCACGATCCATATACGGAGGACAGTGTTTACGCTAAGGTCAAATGGCCCGATAATGTCTGCATTTTTAATTCGGAAAAGATGACGCGCTTCGAATTTCCCGAACTCAACTGCGACGTGTACGGATACGCGTTTACGGGTGAGTCGCTTGCCGAATGTCCGATTGGAAAAGTCGAGCAGAACGATCGCGTAAAACTTTTGTGTGCGCACGCTCACCTCGGCGTCCCGACTTCGCCCTATGCACCCGTTTCCGCGGCGATGCTTGCGGAATGCGGTTTCGGCTATGCCGCGCTCGGTCACGTGCATAACGCCGCACCAATCGAGGAGCTTGACGGTTGTGTGTACGGCTATTGCGGCTGCCTTGAGGGACGTGGATTTGATGAATGCGGTACAAAGGGAGCGGTTTCGATCGAGATCGACGGCGACGCGGGTAAAGTGTCCGTTCGCACGCTGAACTTTGCGAAAAAGCATTATGAAGCCGTGAAGCTTTCCGTTGCCGGCGCAAATTCGAGTTTTGACATTATCGAACGTATAAAAAAAATGATAGCGGAACGCCGATTCGGC
Organism: uncultured Lachnospiraceae bacterium; assembly: GCA_964456045.1. Classification (GTDB taxonomy): domain Bacteria; phylum Bacillota; class Clostridia; order Oscillospirales; family CAG-272; genus DTU064. Next base: position 10,009 of record CAYWAD010000026.1, on the reverse strand, counting down.
GCAGACACGATCCTGCGAGTTACGCTTGAAGGCGAGCTGCCGCCCACGCTTATGCCGTCAACGTCCGTCATAGAGGAGTCCGTGACGGAGGTGTTCTCCGTCGAAGTGCGCGATGAAACAACAGCGGCGCTCGATGACGAATATTTGATGCAGGATCCGACCGTAAAGGGCGAATTTTACCGTCTCTTGCGTCCGAAGCTTTTGGACGCGGATCCGGAGGTTCGTAAAACAGCTCGACTTGCGCTCCGTTACGGCTTTGCCGCGATGTCGGGCGAAAGCATAACGGACTGAGAGAGGTTCAAAGATGTACATAGAACGAATTGACATAAAAAGTTTCGGTAAGCTCAAGGATTTTTCGCTTGAGTTTTCTTCCGGAGTGAACGTGATCGAGGGCGAAAATGAATCCGGGAAAACGACAATTGCCGAGTTTATCAAATTCATGCTCTACGGTATGCAGTCCAAGCCGACGGGCGACGCGACTTTGTCCGAACGCAAAAAGTTCGTGAGCTGGGAGATGTCCTCGGCGTCCGGCTCGATGACGGTGAATGTTGAGGGGAAAAGAATAAGAATCGATCGAAATCTTTTTGCATCGACGGATTCTTCCGGCAATGCTTCGTATCGCGAAAGCCTGAAAATGTCGGACGCGGAGACGGGCGCGCAAGTTTATAAGGGCAAGGTGCCCGGCGAGGCGCTGCTCGGCGTGCCGGATGAAATCTTTTTGAGCACTGCATTTGTTCGTCAGTTGGGCGGAACGAAGGTTGACGGCGAAAGAATATCGTCATCTGCCGAAAATTTGCTTTTCTCCGCGGACGAAACAGTGAACACCGAAAAATCCATCGAACGTTTGGACTTGTTGCGCCGTCAATTGCTGCATAAAAACGGGAAAGGCGGTTCGCTTTACGAAAAAGAGCGAGAAAAAGTTGAGCTTGCGGCAAAACTCGAAGCCGCAAAGCAGACTGCGGGCGAGATAATTTCCGTCGAAACGTCTATGTCCGAGCTTACGGAAAACAGAGAGACGGCAAAAACGCGACGTGATGCCGCACAGAAAAAATACGACAATTATGCAGCTGTCAAAAACATGCACAATTTCGATAAACTCCATACCGTGGAGGCGGAACTTTCTTCAATGTACACCGAGCGAGAAACCGTTCTGACGGAGGGGCTTGTCAACGGTCATTTCCCGGACAGAACGTATGTCAACGAACTGTACAAGCTGACGGAAGGGATTGCCGCGGATGCGTCGGAGATAGCATCGCTTTCACGTCAGCTCAATGATGCGAAGCGTGAGCGCGGCAGCGACGATGACATAAAAAGACGGAGAGCGCTTTTTTCGGGCGAGCTGACAGCGGAGGACGTCGTTGCATGCGCCGTTTCGCGTGAACGCGCTTGCCGCCTGAAAAAGAAACTCGCGGTTGCGTTTGCGATTGTTGCGGCTTTGCTCGGTGCGGTTTTCGCTGTTACCAACCGGACGAGCATTGCCGGCACTTTGATAAAGACGTTTGTGGAAAATACCGCACTTGCAAGCATCGTAAAAACGTTTTCGCTTGCAGGCGGTGTGGTTTTTGCTGTTGCGGCGATCGTTTCGTTCGTTTTGGCATCGGCGGACAAAAAGAAGCTTGCGGCTTACATCGGCGAATACGGTGCGGAATCTACCCAGGCACTTCCGATCGTGCTTGATGATATGACGGAAGCGGCGCGACGCGACGATCTGCTTGAACGAAAAATTGCCGAAATTGACTCCGAGCTGGCGGCGCTTTATTCGAAATACGACGAAAAAATTGCAAATGCCGCAGATTTGATAGCACTACGTGGTGTCGTTACGGAGCCGGAAAATGTTGCTGAAAAGCTCAGAGAAGTTCTTGCCGATTCTGAGGAAATTTGCCGAAAAGAAACACAGCTTTCGCTCATGACGGAGCAGAAACGCGCCTCGCGCGACGAAATTAAAGCGCAGCTCGGCGACGCGGACGAGATTGCCGTCAGAGAGATTACGAGTGGACTTAATGTTTCCGAATATGATACGATGAATTATTCCGCGTTGAAGCTTGAGCGTGACTATAACGAAAACGCCGTCACGCGTCTGACTGAGGCGATACACGAGCTTGAGGTCAAGCGCGTGCGCTTGATGTCACAGCGTGAGGATCCTGCGGAGCTTGCGGTAAAACTTGCAAAAATCGACGAAGAACTTAAAAAAGAACGAGTGAGATACAATGCCTGTCTGCTAGCGATGGAAACGCTTCAGCGTGCCGGCGAGAGCGTTCGCGAAAGCGTCGTTCCGCGCATACGTAAGCTTTCGACGGAACGTCTTGCGTCGATCACGAGCGGAAAGTACGAAAACATTAACGTTGACGGTGCTTTTTCGGTCGCGGTCAATGCCGACGGTGCGTACAGAGAGCTTGAATATATGAGTGGCGGCACATCCGATGCCGTATATATCGCGCTAAGGCTGGCGCTTGTGCGCGTGCTGTACCGTTCGACGTTTCCGCCGATGATGTTTGACGAGGCGTTTTCGCACATGGACGACAAACGCGCGGAAGCTGTTGTCAAAATGCTTGGTTGCGACCGTTCGGTTCAGTCGATGATATTCACTTGCCAAAGCCGAGAGGGGAAAGTGCTTGACTGTCTCAATCTTGAAAACTACAAACACGTAAAAATGTGACAAAAATCCCGTCCTTCAAGGACGGGATTTTTTGTTTTGCGTTTATTTGAATTGTGCGTTTTTAACGCACTTTTATCAATATCCGTTGATAGTCTTCCTTTTGCCGTCGAGGTAGTCGCGCTCAAGCTTGAGCACGCCGTTATCCATACGGAAAATTCTGTCCGCACGGGAAGCGATCTGAAGGTCATGCGTTACCATGACGAGCGTTTGACCGATGGAATCTCTGGTTTTGATAAGCAGATCAAGCACTTCGTCCGCGTTTGCGCGGTCAAGGTTACCTGTCGGCTCGTCCGCGAAAAGGATCTGCGGCATATTTATGAGCGCACGCGCGATCGCAACTCTCTGTTGCTGACCGCCGGAAAGCTCGCTCGGCAGATGGTGAAGTCTGTCTGCGATATCGAGCGTTTTAACGAGACGGCGAAGTCTTTCGTCGTAAGAGCCGTCTTGCTTGTTGCACATTAGTGTCGGGATAAGGATGTTTTCCAACGCTGTAAACTGCGGGATCAGATTGTGACGCTGGAAAACGAAGCCCATGTTTTCGCCGCGGAATCGACCGAGTTCATCGTGCGACATTTTTGTTATGTCTTGACCTCTTATGTAGATGTGACCGGCATCAACCTTGTCAAGTCCGGCGCAACACTGCAAAAATGTACTTTTACCGGAACCGGATGTGCCGATGATGGCGACAAATTCGCCTTCTTCAACTTTAAGGTCAACTCTGTTAACGGCGGTGATCGTTTCGTCGTACTGCTTATACTGCTTAATGACACTTTCCGTCTGTAAAATATACTTTGATTTATTATCGTTCATACTGATTCTCCTAAAACTTATTTATATCATTCGGAAACTTCGCCGTATTCAACGGAAAGCGTTTTCGCTTTGCGCTTCATAAAACTGTGATACGGGAGGTAGGAGGAAAGGAATCCGCACATTACCGAAATAACAATGCTGATCACGATTGCATACCAGGGCATGTAGAATTCATATCTGATGTAAGTGAGTGTCCACTGCGGAATGGTGACGTTGACGAATCTGTACAGGCAGAAGCTCAGAAAATATCCGAGCCCGGTACAGAATATGAGCGAAAGCACGCCCATAAATATGCCTCCGCATATATACAGCTTTTTGATGTCCGAGCCGAGCGCACCGATCGACTGAAGGATCGTGAACTCGTTTTCACGCTTGAAGTAGTAGAGCGTTTGCGAGAAGAACCAGATCATCGGCGAGATGCACAGAAGCAAAATCGCAACGATCGTGAAGATCTCGTCGTACTGTTTGTCCTCGTTTACGATGCTCATGTGCAAATTGTGCGTGTTTGTTATGATTGTGTCGCCGAGGAGAATGCCCCAGTTTCGAAGCTTGGTTTCGATTTCGAGAACTTCTTCGGTTGTGAGCGACTGATCAACGTATATTTCAAGGTTTTTATAAGAAACTTCGCTGCCGGTTACGGTTTCAAACGTCGAATCCGACATATAAATAGGCATTTTCAATGTGGGAATATCGTAAATAATCGCGCCGATCGTGTATTCGTGATACTCGAACTCAAAGCAGTCAAGCTGCTGCTTCAAAAGGTTGATTCCCGTCATATTTGTGTCTGGTGAGGCCTTGCGCTTGGAGATCGTCGCGATCTCTATTGTGTCACCGACTTCGTAATCGAACTTTTTGATGTTGTTGATCGAATCCGCGACGATAACCGTGTTTTCGTCCTTCAAAACGCAGGAAAGATCACCGGTGTACTCATATTTTTCAAGTTCTTTTACAATGTCTTCGTCAATCGTTCGATATTGGACTTCGTTCGTTACACGGTATCCTTCTGCGTTGCTCGGAACAACAAGATTCGAAAAAGCAACCGTGTGCTCGGACTTAACTCTGATGTGAGTCGAAAGATTTGTTGCGGTTTCGGTGTTAGACTTACTTACAAGGGTGATTCCCTCGATCGAATAAAGCTCCCGGCGCATCAAATCATCATATTCGGAGTAGGTGTTTGTCAAATCGACTTCGAACTGCGGCTTTTCGTTGGAAAGAGTTTCGCGTGTGATCTCGGCGATGTAAAGTCCCGTGATAAACAGAGACGTGAAAAGTACTGCCGAAACGAGGAGTCTGAGGTTATATTTGCGGAATCGCCACGTTGAGAAAAATTCATAATGGAACGGGAACTTCGAGCCGTAAAGGTTGATGGAGCGTCTCGGCGATGAAACGAGGTTCGAGTTGTCCTGGGACACGATGAGCGACATCGGCGTTTTGATCGCCATAAGCTTCATCGGGAACCAAACCGAGAACAAAAGAATGATGAGCCCGTATATCGCAGTCAGCGCCAAGGTCCAAACGGGGCATGTGAACGGGAGACCGGCACTGTTGAGGATCAGGTACGAGATGAGAACGGAAATGCCCGTCGCAGGGACAAAAGTCACAGTTGCAACGATCCACATTTCCCAAAAGGCGGTTTCAAACAGCTTTTTGAAATCCGCACCGAAACTCATGTAAATGCCGTAGATGAATTTGTAGTGATTTATTCTGATGTTGTAAAGCACGACAAGCAGGAAAATCGAAAGCGCCATCAGCGCAATGATCGACACTGCGTAAATCACTCTGTTGACGAGCAGGTTTTGATCGAAATTCAAAAGCGGAGTTTTTATGTATACGATGCTTTCGCCCTCGTCACAGTATTTGCTCAGCTCTTTTAAGTATTTTGAAACGAATCTTTCAAGAGAAAATTCGATTTCCTCATCGGTGTCTCCGCGGAGCATGATGTAGAGGTCGTAGTCAACATCTTCTTCAAAGTCGCTGTCATGCTCGATGACGCGAACGATGTCAAACACGAAGTCGTTCGAGAAAACGGCAATTGAGTTGTTCTCAATGAGGAGCATTTGATATTCGTTCAATCCCTGAACCATCAAATGATAGTCGTATTCCTCTTGAACGTGATCCCATTCGGTGTTGTCGTTATTGTAAAGAATAACTGTCAGCGTTCCGAGAAAGATTTGGATAATAAAAAGCGCGGCGAAAAAGCACGCATACTGCGAAAAATTCGCAAACACGTTTTTTACCGCAATTTTTAGATTTTTTCTTAAATAGGTCAAAACATCTTCAATCATAATTCCATCCGAGGATATATAGTTTATATAAAAATTATTATACACCTATGGCAAGCTTTTGTCACGTATGATTTGCATTTTTTATATTCGTTTATTGTTTATTTACAATTTATACTGTCGTTCGTCTTGACAAATACCCCCCACGGGTATATAATGCAACTGCATTATGCGGATAATATATGGATAGGAGAGGATATGGAAAATCATGAATGCCATTGCCAAAAGACCAAGCATCGAAGCGAAGAAGAATACAAATCTCTTGTAAATCGTCTGAATCGGATCGAGGGTCAGGTCAGAGGTGTCAAAAAAATGCTTGATACGGATACATACTGCACGGACATATTGGTGCAGGTGAGCGCGATTCAAGCGGCGCTGAACGCGTTTAATCGAGAACTCTTGTCCAATCATATTCACACTTGCGTTGCGGATGATATACGCAACGGCAAGGACGAAACGATCGACGAGCTTGTGCAGCTTTTGCAAAAGCTGATGAAATAAATTGTAAGGAAGGAAAGATAAATCTTGACAAAATATAATGTTACGGGAATGTCCTGTGCGGCTTGTTCGGCAAGAGTTGAAAAAGCCGTTTCCGCAGTGGATGGTGTTGACGTTTGCGCGGTCAATCTCTTGACAAACTCCATGACCGTGGAGGGCAGCGCGACTGCCGAAGCGGTCATCTCAGCTGTCGAAGCGGCAGGCTACGGCGCTTCACAGGCGGATGCACAAAAAGACGTTTCCGCCAAAAAGGCAACCAGAGCGGAAACAGCGGAAAAAACATTGACGGTACGCCTTGTTTCGTCCGTCGCCTTCCTCGCCGTGCTGATGTATATCTCCATGGGACACACCATGTGGGGGTGGCCGCTTCCGGAAATCATGAGCCGCAATCCGTTGATAATTGCGCTTTCGGAAATGCTGCTTTCCGCCATCGTTATGATCATTAACCAAAAATTCTTCATAAACGGTGTAAAGGGCATTATTCATCGGGCACCTAATATGGATACGCTTGTGGCGCTGGGCTCCGGCGCATCCTTTGCCTACAGCACATTTTCCGTTTTTTCCATGGCAAATGAGATGATGCTGGGCGATATTGCGCCGGCGCACAGTCTGCTTTATGAGCTGTACTTTGAATCTGCGGCAATGATCTTAGCACTCATCACCGTCGGAAAAATGCTGGAGGCACATGCAAAGGGCAAAACAACCGATGCGCTTGAATCACTGATGAGCCTTTCGCCCAAAACCGCCACGGTCGTTCGTGACGGAAAAGAGATCGTAATCCCCGTGGAAAATGTACAAAGAGGCGACGTTTTCATCGTTCACCCCGGCGAAAATATCCCCGTTGACGGTGCGGTGACAAACGGACACAGCGCAGTGGACGAATCCGCACTAACAGGCGAAAGTCTCCCTGTGGATAAAGCAGTGGGCGATGCCGTTTCCTCCGGCACGTTGAACAAATCCGGCGTTTTGTACTGCGAAGCAACGAGAGTCGGTGAGGACACTACGCTCTCCCATATTATTAAAATGGTCAGTGACGCTTCCGCAACCAAGGCGCCTATTGCAAAAATCGCAGATAAAGTATCGGGTATTTTTGTGCCGACGGTCATCACAATCGCAATTATCGCAACCGCAATCTGGCTGATTGCAGGTCAGACTTTCGGTTTTGCACTTGCACGAGGAATTTCCGTGCTTGTCATCAGTTGCCCGTGTGCGCTCGGACTTGCAACACCCGTTGCCATCATGGTCGGTACCGGAATGGGTGCAAAAAACGGCATCCTTTTCAAAACCGCGACTTCTTTGGAAGAAACGGGCCGTGTAAAGACTGTTGCACTTGACAAAACCGGCACTATCACCGCAGGACATCCGTCCGTAACGGATATTGTTCCGTCGAGCGGTATCACAAAAAAAGAGCTTTTGCGTCTTGCGGCATCGCTTGAAAAGAACAGCGAGCATCCCCTGGCGGAAGCGGTTCGTCTTGAAGCCGAAAATCAAAATGTTGCCGCGACCGATATTGAAAACTTTGAGGTTCTCCCGGGCAACGGACTTGTGGGAACGCTTGACGGAAAGCCGCTCCTCGGCGGCAATTTGCGTTTTGTTTCGGAACGTATAAGCGTTTCGGATGATATGAAAAGCGCGGCTGAAGCTCTTGCGGATGCAGGAAAAACACCGCTTTATTTCGTGTATGACAGCAGATTCATCGGCATGATCGCCGTTGCGGATACTGTAAAGCCGGACAGCGCTCAAGCGATAAGAGAACTTCGTGAAATGGGTATCAAAACCGTCATGCTCACCGGCGACAACGAACGCACCGCCAAGGCGATTGGCGCCGAGGTCGGTGTGGACGAGGTCATTTCGGGCGTTCTTCCCGACGGCAAGGAAAGCGTAATTCGCAGTTTGCGGCAAAACGGCAAAGTCGCCATGGTCGGTGACGGTATCAACGACGCACCCGCGCTCACTCGGTCCGATATCGGTATCGCAATCGGCGCCGGAACGGATATTGCAATTGATGCAGCCGATGTCGTTTTGATGAAAAACGAACTTTCCGACGTTCCTGCCGCTATCCGTTTGAGTCGCAAAACGCTGACGAATATCCACGAAAATCTGTTTTGGGCGTTTTTTTACAATGCGATCGGTATCCCCGTCGCGGCAGGTGCGCTTATCCCCCTCTGGGGCATAAAACTGACTCCGATGTTCGGTGCGGCGGCCATGAGCCTTTCAAGCTTTTGCGTTGTCACAAACGCTCTGCGACTGAATTTCGCCAAAATTAAAAATCCCGATGTTATGTCCGATTCGGCGAACAACATCGAGGCTTATGCGAATGACATAAATAAAAATGAAGAAAAGGAGACAAATGTAATGGAAAAAATCATGAAAGTTGAAGGGATGATGTGCTCTCACTGCGAGATGCACACGAAAAAGGCGCTCGAAGCGCTTGACGGCGTTGCGGAAGCGACTGCCGATCACGTCACGGGAACGGTTAAAGTCACGCTTTCCGCCGAAGTCACGGATGAAGCGCTGAAGAAAGCTGTCGAGGACGCAGGATATAAAGTTTTGTCCGTGTGATAATACACTAAAACAAGAAAAGAGAACGTATGAAAATTATAAAAATGGTGATTGTCTGCTTCTTGGCGGGAGCAGGCGCAGGAATAGGAACAGGCTTCGCCGGAATGAGCGCGGCGGCGATAATCGGCCCGATGCTGATTACTTTTTTGGACGTGCCGGCTTATCAGGCGGTTGGAATAGGGCTCGCGAGTGACGTTTTGGCGAGTGCGGTCAGCGCTTGGACTTACAAAAAGAACAAAAATCTGGACGTAAAAAACAGTCTTGTCCTTTTGTGTACCGTGCTTATTATGACGGCTCTGGGCAGCTATATCGCAACATTTTTGCCGGAACAAACGATGAGCGGCGCAATGCAGATCGCGCTTATCATTATAGGACTTAAGTTTATCATCGTGCCGGTTAAAACGACCAAGGAACAAATGCTCGCTGTAAGCAAAAAGCAGCGCATAATCAAGTCTCTCATTGGCGGAACCGTGATCGGACTTATCTGCGGAACGGTCGGAGCCGGCGGCGGAATGATGATGCTGCTTATACTTACCTCGTTCCTCGGATACCAAATGCACATCGCGGTCGGAACAAGCGTGTTTATCATGGCATTCACTGCGCTGACAGGTAGCGTCAGCCATTTTGCGATTGACGGCGTTCAGAACGTGCCTTGCCTTGTTCTGTGCATCATTTTTACGCTTCTTTGGGCGAGAATCGCAGCGGTTATCGCAAATAAAGCCGACGCAAAGCTTTTGAACCGCGTTGTAGGAGCTGTTATGATACTCACGAGCGTGGTAATCCTTTTCATAAATTACGTCGTGTGAAAGCGGTGATTTCAATATGACTGCGACGATAACGAAACACAAAAAACTTATAATAATTGTCGCGCTTGCGCTTGCGTGCTTGGCGGCGGTGCTGTTTTTGGTGTTGAATTTGCATTATTTCTACATTCTCGGCGAAGCGATAGGTATCAACTGCAAGAAAGTAGAGCTTAACGAGACGACGCCGACAAACCTTGAGATTTTTTTGATAGACGTGCTCAAAGTGGATGGAAGGGTAACCTTCGACCAAAGCGGAATGCTTGTAAATGAGTCGAACCCACTCACAAACGATTCAATCGCAAACGAAACCGAACCGTGCCTGGCGGAATATAAAGACACGGGCGTGATAATGAACGAATGTGTCTGCGACGCTTATGCAAAACTGAGTGCCGCTGTCA
>CAYWAD010000025.1:0-17122 GCA_964456045.1 uncultured Lachnospiraceae bacterium | reverse complement strand
GAATAGATGAGCTTCTTTCGATGACGGGGATCCCCGTTTTTCATTGGCACGGCGATGTCGCGCAGTCGCATAAGTCAAAGCTTTTGAAAAAGCCTGCTGGAATCTTGCAAATAACGCCCGAATCGCTCGAATCCATGCTGATCAACCGCTCCAACGACATCCCGCGAATTTTCGGAGATTTGAGATACGTCATAATCGACGAGATTCACACGCTTACTTCATCCGATCGCGGCAATCAAGTCATCTGCCAGATCGAACGAATCGCGAAAAAAATCGGGCATTATCCGCGCAGGATCGGGCTGTCCGCGACAGTCGGTGACACTGAGCTTGCCGTAAAATGGCTTTCGGGAAGCGACACTCGCGTTTGCGATGTTCCCAAAGTCGCGCCGAAGCCGATACGTTGGAGGCTCGGACTTGAGCATTTTTATCTCGCAAACGAAAGCACGGTGAAAGCCGGCACTCACGAGATCCGCAAAGAGCCTTCTCTCGGCGATCTTTCGCCGTTACCGGAAGAAACGCCCGCCTCGATAGATCCCGGCTACGAATATGTCTACGATTGCGTCCGCGACAAACGCGCACTTGTTTTTTCAAATTCGCGCGAGGAGACGGAATACGTCTGTGCGACTTTGCGTCAGATCGCGAAAAACAGATGTGAGGACGACATTTTTCTCATACATCACGGTAATCTTTCCGCGTCTATACGTGAGGAAGCCGAGATCCTTATGAAAAGCGAAGAACAGCGAATGGTCGCGTGCGCGACGACGACAATGGAGTTGGGAATTGACATCGGCAGGCTCGAACGCATCGTTCAAAACGGCGCGCCGATCTCGGTTTCAAGCTTTCTGCAACGTCTCGGACGCTCCGGCAGACGCGATCTGCCTCCGGAAATGATGATGGTGTTCCGCGAAGAAACGCCCCTGCCTAACACGCCCCTGCCGCAGCTTATTCCGTGGGAGCTTTTACGCGCGATAGCGATCGTGGAACTTTACATAGGTGAACGCTTCATCGAACCGCCTACTGTAAAAAAGATGCCGTTTTCGCTTTTGTTTCAGCAAACGCTGTCCGTGCTTGCCTCAAGCGGTGATCTTTCGCCGGCGAGACTTGCGGATACGGTACTTTCGTTGCCTGCGTTTGCGTCCGTTGAGCGCGAGGACTACAGAACGCTGCTCATTTCCATGATAAAAAACGACTTTCTCGAAATCACCGAAGAAGGTACGCTTATAATCGGCATCCGCGGCGAGCGGATGGTTGCCGGATTCAAATTTTATGCGGTTTTCAAGGATTCCGAGGATTTCACGGTACGATGCGAGTCCGATGAGATCGGAACAATCACGGAAGCGCCTCCCGTCGGAGACAGATTTGCCCTTGCGGGCAGAGTTTGGGAGGTTGAGGAGCTGGACATCGGAAGAAAGCTGATATACGTCCGCGCGATCGAAGGAAAAATGGAAATTTCATGGCCGGGAGAGTTCGGTGAAATACACACAAAAATACTCGAAATGATGTATCGCGTCCTGTCCGAGGACAAGTCGTATCCATATCTGAAGTCGCGTGCTGCCGCACGTCTCGATATGGCACGTCACGTTGCGCACAACACAAATATGCTCGATTCTCCGATCGTTTCGCTCGGCGGGCTCACATATGCTGTTTTTCCTTGGCTCGGAACGCGCAGCTTCCGCACGCTCAGAAGATACATTTCCAAAAACGCCAAGCGCTACGGAATCTCCGGAATTGAGTTTGAGGGCTGCTATTTTATGACGTTCAAATGCGAATCCGGCAATGTGAACGCGCTTTTGTCCGCGATAAAGCGCGATTTTTGCCACGGAATCGACACCGACGAGCTCGTCGGCGAAAACGAAACTCCCGTTTTTGACAAGTACGACGAATATGTGCCGTCCGAGTTGTTGCGTCGGGCATATTCAAAGGAACGCCTGCGTACAGACGAAATTGCACACCGTGCCGCGAACGATTGGAAAATATAAAAGTCCGGATGTTCACATAAATTTTACATTATCCGTTCTTTTTGCACGATTTGAAAAATCTCATCATATGAGTGTGCGCGTATTGCAATCAAGGCGAAATATATAGTATAATGTAATGTAAAGTATGGATTTTATGTAATGGAATTTGTATGGTGAAACAATGAATAATACGATTCTTTCGCTTAAAAATATTGAAAAGAGTTTCGGTGAAACGCCCGTTTTGCGAGGTGTGGACCTTGAAATAGGGAAGGGCGAGTTTATTACGATCCTCGGATCGTCAGGCTGCGGAAAAACGACGCTTTTGCGAATCATCGCAGGGCTTATAGATGCAGACAGCGGCAACGTGTGCATCGACGGAGAGGATGTTACGGCAGTGCCGCCGGAAAAGCGCCCGGTGAACACGGTTTTTCAGAATTATGCTCTTTTTCCGCACATGACGGTTGCGGAAAATGTCGGATATTCTCTCAAGCTTCGCGGCGTTAAGAAAGACGTTATCGCCGCCGAGGTTTCGCGCGTTCTTTCGCTTGTGCGTATGTCGGGATATGAAAAACGTCGTCCGCATGAGCTTTCCGGCGGGCAGAAACAGCGTGTTGCAATCGCAAGAGCTGTTATTGCCGAGCCGAAGGTGCTTTTGCTCGACGAGCCGCTCGGCGCGCTTGATTTGAAGCTTCGCAGACAAATGCAAACGGAGCTGAAGGCGATACAGTCCGAGCTTGGAATAACGTTCGTTTATATAACTCACGATCAGGAAGAAGCGCTTAATATGTCCAGCCGAGTTGCCGTTATGCGCGACGGTGTGTTTGAGCAGATCGGCACGCCGGACGAGGTTTACGACCGCCCGAAAACGTCGTTTGTCGCCAATTTTGTCGGCGAAGCGAATGTGATCCGCGGCAAGGTTTCCGAAGCCGGCGGAGAATGTGTTTCCGTTAAGGCGCTCGGCACGGTTGTGAAAGTCAAGTCAAACGGACAAAACTTTGCTGACGGCGATGATATATGCATCGCTGTTAGACGAGAAAACGTCGTTATCTCAAGCGATGGAGAGGGCATCAAGGCGACGGTGTGCGAGAAAATCTTTGCCGGCGGAATGCTCCGCGTTGTCGCAGAAACGAAGGATGGCAAAAAGCTTGCGTCCGGCAGACAGGGAATAAACTCCGAATACAAGATCGGCGATGCGGTTTACGTTTCGTGGGAGCCGGAAAATGCCGTTATTGTTAAGGACACGGATGCAGATGAAGAATAAGACAAAAAAAGCAGACAAAAAACGCGGACTTGAGCTGAAAAAGCAAGTCAACGCGACGCTTATGACCTTGCCGATGTATCTTTTTACGATTGCTTTCGTACTCGGACCGCTTGTGTATATGGTCGTTCTGAGCTTTATGTCAAGAGACGACGGTATCGGCGTTGCCGCCGCGTTCACGTTTGATAACTACAAAAATATATTCCTTCCCGTTTACCTCGCTACGTTTACGGAATCACTTAAACTCGGCTTTATCACAACGATTTGCGTAACGCTGATCGGCTACCCTTATGCGTATTTTATGGTTCGTGCGAGGGAAAAGATGCGTAAGCGCCTTTTGATGATGCAGATGATACCGTTTTGGGTCAATTCGCTGACGAGGCTGTACGGTTGGGTAATAATTTTCAGAGCAAACGGGCTTTTGGACAAGCTCCTTATGACGCTGAAAATAACGTCCGAGCCGCTTCAGCTTTTGTATACCTATCCGGTCGTTGTAGTCGGAATGATATACGTCCTTTTGCCGTATATGATTTTTTCCGTTCACGGAAGCCTCGAAAAGCTTGATTGGGCGCTTGTTGAGTCCGCAAGAGACCTCGGTGCGTCACCTGCGAGAGCGTTTTGGGACGTTACCTTTAAGCTTTCATTGCCCGGACTTTTGACCGGCGTAATCCTTACGTTTATTCCGTCTATGGGGCTATTCTTCATTGCGGATATTCTGGGCGGAAACAAGATCGTCTTGGTTGGTAATTTGATTCAGGAACAGCTCATGAAGGCGCACAATCAGCCGTTTGCCGCCGCGCTGTCTGTTGTTCTGATGGCAGTTACGAGCTTGTTCATTTTGCTTTACCGTCGCGTCGCAAAAGTGGACAAGTTAGAGATTGACAACGAGGATTGAGGAGGCATTATGAAGAAAAACGGAGTTTTTTCAAGATTTTATCTTGTGCTTGTCACAACGCTTTCGTATTTGCCGATATTCGTTGTGGTTTTTTACTCGTTTAATGAAAGCAAACTCAGTTCGGAATGGGGTGGATTTTCGCTGAAATGGTACGAAAAGCTTTTTTCGGATGACGCCATTTTCGAAGCACTCGGAAACAGCGTCTTGCTTGGCGTTTTGGCGGCTGTTATCGCAGCCGTGATCGCAACGACGGCGGCACTCGGTATGAAAAATTCGAGACTGCCGTTTAAGGGAGCTGTCGAATACATTTCGTCCTTACCGATGATGATTCCCGAAATCGTGCTTGGTATGGTGTTCCTTGCGTATTTTTCGCTTATAGGACTTGACTGCGGATTCGGAACCTTGCTCATCGCGCATACTTCGTTTTCGATACCGTACGTTTATATGCAGGTCAAGGCGCGGCTTATCGGACTTGATCAAAACTGCCTCGATGCTGCACGAGACCTCGGTGCCTCACCGATAAAAGCATTTTTCGACGTCACGCTTCCGATGATAATGCCGGCGCTTGTTTCGGGTATGTTCCTTGCGTTCGCAATGAGCTTTGATGATGTAATAATCAGTTCGTTTGTTTCCGGAGTCGGGAACAGTACGCTTCCGCTGAAAGTGTATACGCAGCTTAAAACCGGAACAACACCGAAGATAAACGCGCTTTGTACGCTCATGCTCGCGGTTACGCTTGTGTGCTATTTGATTTCAGTAGTGTTTTCGCTTTACGGAACGCGAAAAAATAAAAAAACTAAGGAGAACTGACATGAAACGTTTTGCCATTATTTTAACGATGCTCCTTTTGACGCTTGCCGTCTTTGCCGGATGCAGCGACGACGGAGAGGTGCTCACGCTTTATACGTGGGAGGGAATGTTCCCGGATGAGATCATTGACGGATTTGAAAAAGAGACGGGAATTAACGTGCGTTATGAAAATTTTGATTTTGATGAAACGATGCTTGCCAAGCTTCAAGAAACAAACGGCGGCGGATATGACCTCGTTATCGCGGACGATTACATCATCGAAGTTGCGATCAAGGAAGGGCTCGTAAGTAAGCTTGATACATCCAAACTTGAAAATTACGGTAACATCAACCCCTACTATCAGGGCAAATTTTACGACGAAAACAACGAATATACCGTTCCTTACGGTGCAGGTGTTCAAACGATAGTGTATGACCCGTCCAAGGTTTCCTGCAAGATCGACAGCTATGCCGACCTTTGGAATTCGGAACTTAAAAATTCGATCGGAATTGTGTCTAATTATCGCGTAATCAACGGAATGGCGCTCAAGGTTATGGGCGAAAGCTACAATACCGAGGACGCGACCAAGATCGCGGAGGCAGGAACAAAGCTCGGAGAGCTTGCCGCAAATATAAGGCTTATAAAAGATGATAACCTTCAGGACGACCTCCTTTCCGGCGAGGTTTCCGTTGCGGTTATGTACACTTCGCAGGTAACTCTCGCAAAAATATCGAATCCTTCCTTGAAGATAGTTTATCCGGAGGAGGGCGTTGGCCTCGGAATTATGGCGGGATTTATCCCGTCGGACGCGCCGAATGCGGAAGCGGCGTATAAATTCCTTGACTATATCCTCAATGCCGAAAACGGAGCAAAATGCTTCGAGCATCTCGGCTATTACTGCACATATTCCGCTTCGGAGGCGTATATTTCCGAGGAATATAAGGAATTTCTCACGCTTCCCGAAGGAATTGATATGAGCAAATCCGAAATGATCGAAATGATCGGTGCGGATGCGGACGAAGCACACATGGCGGCGTGGGTCACGTTCAAATCAATGTGTGAATAACGACTTCAAATTCGGAGATTTTGATATGAGATGTATTTTTAAGAAAAGCTTTGCTTTTATAATGCTTGTTGTGATTCTGTCGCTTGCGTGCTTGTTTTCCGGTTGCGGAGAAAAAGACGATACGGACGGCGGAGACACAACGGAGGAATACATTTACGTCCCTGAATCAACAACGTCCGACGGCATAATCGAGCCTTCGCAAGCAGGAGACGGGATTTGCTTCTTGAACAGCTTTGCAAAAGTCGGCGTTGAGCTTGTTTGCTATGGTTATCCGGACGGTGTGACATACAATTGGACGATCGAGCATATGATCGACGGCAATGAGGAGACCTTCTCAAACACAACGGGAGTTTATACGCCTGTCGAAGCCGATCTTGAATCAATGATAACGGTTTCCGTGGACGGTCAGGAGGACTTGTCCGTTTATTGCAGCGAGCTGCCGGTGCTTTATTTCACGAGCGATGAAAAATACAAAAATATTTCGAAGGGTGTGTATTCGGATGTTTATTTGACGATGCAGGGCAATTCTTACATCCAAAGCGGACTTTATGAGGGCAACGCGAAGCTTAAGGTGCGCGGCAATTCCACCGCAAGCCTTGACAAGCGTCCATTCAAGCTCAAGCTTTCGTCAAAGGAAAATATGCTCGATATGGCGGACGGTCTGAGCAAGCATTGGGTTTTGCTTGCCAACGCCATAGACCATACTTTGATGCGAAATAAACTGCTCTATGATTTTTCCGGTGCGATCGGAACGGAATTTTACACCAAGAGCGAAAATGTTGTTTTGATCTATAACGGCGAATATTACGGCGTGTATCAGCTTTGCGAGCAAGTTCGAATCGAAAAAGACCGCATTGATGTGTACGACTGGGACGGAACTGCGGAGGATATTGCTGAAAAGCTTGCGAAAAAGCTGCTTGACAACGGTAAAATCTCCGAGGAGGAGCTTGATGCAAAGGAAAAAGAGCTCGAAGAACTTTTGAAAACGGATTGGAGCTGGATAGACAGTGGTGAGGTCGCTTACGGTAGGAAGACATATTCTATTTCGTCGCTCGGAATAACCTTGCCCGACACAACAGGCGGATACCTGATCGAAATGGACTTTTACAGTCAGAACGATTATAATCTTGCGCGACTTGAATCCGCTTACCGTCAGCCGCTCTATTTCAGCAGTCCCGAATGCGAAAGCTACGAGGCGGCGGAATCGTTTATGAAAACGTCGCTTTATCAAAATGCGTATAAGTACATGCAGAGCTTCGAATATGCGCTTCACAGCGATGATTTCGTGTTCCGCTCGTCGAATACGCATTATTCGGGAAGCGGTCGTATGTCGTGGGGCGGCTTCGGAGGCGGAAGAAAGAACGATTCTTGGAATGATTTCGATGCAACGGATAATTACGGCTATACGTATACCGTCGTCAGCTACGATGACGATGAACACAACGGCTGGCATTATTCCGAGTTCTTCGATATGGACAGCCTCGTCAACAACTTCATTTTCTGCGAATTTGCGATGAACTGGGACAGTATGAAGAACAGCTTCTTTTACTATAAGGATGTTGACGGTAAGGCGAAAATCGGCCCTCAGTGGGATTTTGACTGGGCTTGGGGCAACATCAATATGTATAATATTGACACATATTATCCCGAATCCTGGCACACGACAGAGGACGCATTTACCGTGGAGCAGTATTATCAGAAGGTGCAGTGGAACCGTATGCTCATCCGTGATCCGTATTTCCTCGCGCTCGCGTATGAAAAATATCACGAAATTCGAGATACCGTTATCGAGGATATGATAAAAGACGGCGGAACGATCCAAACTTATATGAAGTCGCTTCATACTGCAGCACTTGCAAACGATTACAAGTGGAAAAAGACATACACCTCCTATAAGGGCGAAGAATATGACGACGCCTGCGACAGCCTTTGGGATTTTGTCACAACGAGAGTCGATTGGCTGGACGAGCAGTTCGAGTCCATGGAGACGTTCGTCGATTCGCTCGGATACTATCAGCCCTCGTCCAAACTGACGGTGGAGAGCGTTACAGTCGGTGAGACGGAAACGACGATTGTTGCGACTGCTTCGGACAGCAAGATAGCAAAAATCACCTTCCAGCTTAACGGTACGAACTTCGTTACCGTGGCGGTCGAAGACGGAAAGGCAACGGCGGTGTTCGCAAATTCCGCGCTTAGCGCAGATAATATAAACTGCGTCGAGATCAAGGCTCGCAACGGCTACGGAAATTATATGTACAACAGCACCTATTCAAACGAAGGCGTGTACAATCTCGTGTATTCGAATTATAAAACGTTTGAAACGGCAAAATAATTGCTTTCGGAGGGAAAATGACTGAATTTTTGGAACAAATCCAAGCCGATGCATCGGCTACCATGCGCGAGCTGATCGAAAAGGCAAAGCTTAGTGAGGGCGATGTGATCGTTGTCGGCTGCTCGTCGAGCGAGGTTGTCGGCGAGAAGATCGGAACGGCATCGAGCTACGAAACGGCGCAGGTGATTTTCGACGGAATATACGGCGAGACTGCTCGCTCTGGGATCTACGTTGCAGCGCAGTGCTGCGAGCATTTGAATCGCGCGTTGATCGTAGAAAAGGAGCTTGCAAAGCGCACCGGACTCGAAATCGTAAACGTTGTTCCTCAGCCGAAGGCGGGCGGTTCGTTTGCAACTGCGGCGTATGAGAAACTGACTGCGCCTGTCGCGGTCGAGGCGATAAAAGCGGATGCGGGACTTGACATAGGAGATACGTTCATTGGTATGCATCTGAAAGCGGTCGCAGTGCCGCTTCGTCTGTCGCTGTCATCGCTCGGAAGCGCGCATCTTACGGCGGCGCGCGTTCGCGCGAAGTTTGTCGGCGGCGCAAGAGCGGTGTATGACGAAAATTTGATGTAAAAAAAGAGACGTTGCCGGCAAGGTAACGTCTCTTTTTGTTTGCGTAAAAAGAAAAAACTCTCGATTTTTCGAGAGTTTTTTGTGTAAATGTAATTATCTCTTGGAGAACTGGCTTGCGCGGCGAGCCTTCTTGAGACCGTACTTCTTTCTCTCGACCATACGAGGGTCGCGGCGAAGGAAGCCTGCCTTCTTGAGAGCGGGGCGGAAGCTTTCGTCTGCCTGGCAAAGAGCACGTGCAAGTCCGTGACGGATTGCGCCTGCCTGTCCGGAATAACCGCCGCCGTGAACGAGAGCGATGATATCGAACTTGCCTTCTGTGTCGGTAACAGCGAAAGGCTGGTTAACGATGAGCTTAAGAGTGTCGAGGCCGAAATAATTGTCAATGTCGCGACCGTTGATGGTTACAACACCGGAGCCGGGAACTATGCGAACGCGGGCAACAGAGCTTTTTCTTCTGCCTGTGCCGTAGAAATAGGGCTTAGCGCTTGTATACATTTATGCGTCCTCCTTGATTATGCTTCGTAAGCTTCGGGCTGCTGAGCCTGATGCTTGTGATCTGCGCCGCGGTATACGTGCAGACGTGTGAGGGACTTGGCACCGATAGAGTTCTTGGGGAGCATTCCCTTAACTGCGAGCTGCATTGCGAGCTCGGGACGGGTTGCCATAAGAGTCTTGTACTGTACTTCCTTGAGACCGCCAACGTAACCGGAATGGTGACGGTAGTACTTCTGAGTGAGCTTTTTGCCTGTGAGAACTGCCTTTTCTGCGTTTACGATGATAACGTATTCGCCGCAGTCAACGTGGGGCGTGAATTCGGGACGGTGCTTTCCGCGAAGGATAGTAGCAGCGGCAACAGCAGTCTTACCGAGGGGCTTGTTAGCCGCATCGAGAACATACCACTTACGTTCAACCGTCTCTTTTTTTGCCATGTAGGTCGACATTTGTGATTCCTCCGAAATATATTCGTTATTTAATAAACGTGAGTTTACGTTTGTTGAAGCAGGGCATAAATACCCCTTTTTCAATCACGCGAGATGAATTATAGCACGTAAAAAACGGCTTGTCAATAGCAAAACGCAAAAAAAACGCAAAATTTTGATTTACACCCGACTTTTCTCTTGAAATCTCTCGAAATCTCCGATTTTTACGTTTTTTTGAATCTTCGAATTCAATAAAACGCAAAAAAGAAGCGAAGCGATTTTATCGCTTCGCTTCTTTTTTATGATACGAATTATTCGAAATCAATATTAATACAGACCGAGCTTTTCGAACGCTTTCTCTATTTCCTTGTTGGACTTCTTGTAAACGGAATTGTAGAGGACAGCGGGATTTACGGTTGTGGACTTAAGGCTGGAGTAAGCGGAGCCCCAGTCAAAGAATACGCCGAGGTCGTAGCAACGATGTTCGAAGATGATGTCGAGCATTTCGCCGGATTCTTCGTCACGAGAGTACTTGGAAGAAAGCTGACCGTCGAAGTAAACGGGAGTGAGGAGTTCAGCACCCTTAGCTGCGAGAGCTTCGGTGATAACGCCTGTGCGCTCAAGTTCGGAGCAGTTGTTACCGATTACCATAACGAAAGAGTTAACTGCAACGTAGGAGTTGTAGTTCTCGATGTCAGAGGAGTACTTGGGGAAGGGGAGGATACCGAAGTCATTTTCTTCGGAGTTTGCACGGTAGCTGAGAACGAAAGCGATAACCTCTGTTCCGAAGAGGGTCTTACCGTTCTTGATGGAGGTTGTGATGAAGCCGACTGCATCGGAGATGTCGGACTGAGAAGTCCAAACAACGCATTCGCTGTCGCCCATAACGTCAACGATGTCTTCAAATACGTTTACGAATTCTTCGGAGTCCCAGCTGAGCTGAGGTATTCCCTCGGAATCGAGCGTAACGAGCTTGAGACCTGCGGATTCCCACATTGCGGGGAAGTTTTCGGAGTGAGTGCAGAGACCCCATGTATCGGCGGAGTCCATTTCGGAGTTACCGTTGTCGTCGTAAGCAACGGTGCTTGCCATCTGGTGCATCTTGTCCCATGTCCACTGGTTGTTCTTAACGAGATCATAGGGGTTTTCGAGGCCTCTTTCGGTTACGAGTCTCTTGATGAAGTATACAGCCCAGAGGCATTCCTTATCGGAAAGGGAGATGTCGCCGCAAGCCATGTAGTGCATATTGCCGAGAGCGAGCTGCTCTGTGCAGTCTGCGTTCCACCAGGACTTGTCAAGATCGATGTACTCAAAGCTGTCGAGGTCGTAGCAGAGACCGGCACCTGTTGCTGTGCAGCAGTAGTTGATTGCGTTGAAGCAGATGTCGTAGTCGTCTGTGTTAGCGTCTACGGATGTTTTGAAGAGACTGTAAACGTCGGAAGCCCAACCGCCGTCTTCTTCGGAGATGGTGACGTTCAAGAGTTCTTCAACTGCGGTGTTGCGCTCGTAAAGCGCGTTTTCGTAAGCGTCGTCGGAAGGCTCGTCGAAATCGATGATTGCATAGTTATAAACGCAATTTGTGTGGTTGAGAATGACGAATTCGTATTCCTCATAATCAGCACCTTCGGGGATTTCGAGAACATCGTCTACTTCTGCGCCGGATACGTCGTTGCCTGAGTTGCCCGAATTGCCGGAATCCTTGTTGTCATCGGGATTGTCGGAGCAGGAAGCGAGCGGTATCGCAAGCATGAGAAGTACGAGCAAGATGCTCAGAAACTTTTTCATAAATACCTCCTAAGTATTTGCGAGTATTTTAATATATATCATAATACTACATTTTTGCACGCGAATTGTTAACAAATTGTAAATGTGAACGTAGAAACATAAGCTTTTTCAACATTCAAACGAAAACATTGCGGCGAAAAGGGAAAAAACACTTTTTCGTTGCCGAGTTTAACTAAATCTACGCTTTGCCTTGCTTTTCGGTCCGAAAGCGGATTTTGAGAACTTAAAGAAATCTTAAAGCGTTTGCATATTTTATCTTAAAGATATTTGTGGTAAAATGGGGGCAGAAAAGGAAATGAGGAGGCGGTCTGATGTACAACATACTTGTTTGCGATGACGAAAAAGATATTGTTTCCGCGCTTGAAATATATTTGACGTCGGAGGGGTATTCGGTCATAAAGGCATATAACGGCGCGGACGCGCTTGAAATCGCGGCGACGGGAGAGATACATCTCGTCCTGCTTGACATAATGATGCCCGTTATGGACGGACTGACGACGATGCGAAAGTTGAGGGAATTTTCCAACGTGCCGATCCTGCTTTTGACGGCAAAGAGCGAGGACGCGGACAAAATCGTCGGTTTGAATCTCGGCGCGGACGACTATATAACAAAGCCGTTCAATCCGACGGAGGTTGCGGCTCGCGTCAGGGCGAACCTTCGCAGATATAAGGAGCTTGGCGCGTCCGTCTCGTCCGAGGACGGGATTTACGCTTCGTCCGGCATAGTACTGGATGAAAAAGCGCACACCGTAACTCGTGACGGTGAAGCGGTTTCGCTGACGCCGACGGAATTTGACATATTGAAGCTGTTTATAACGCATCCGAACGAGATAATGACGCCGGCGTTCATTTATTTGAAGGTGTGGGGTAGCAGCTATATGGGTTCGGAGAGCGTTGTTGCTGTCCACATACGACATCTGCGCGAAAAGCTCGAATACAATCCGTCCGAGCCAAGGCATTTTTGCGTCGTGTGGGGGCAGGGGTACAAGTTTGTTCCGGACAAAAGATGAAATTTGTATTATATATAATTAAAAGGAGGAAAATATGAAAAATTTCGTTAAATCACGCGGAGTGCGTGTCGCGGCGGTTTTGCTGTGCGCGCTGTTTGCGGCGCTGACGATGGCAGATGCGATTCTTGTTACCGCGCTGTATAATGCCGGATTTTATTCGATGTATTCGTTGGGTAAATCCGATGTGAAAGAAAATCTGCTCTTGGACTGCGTACGCGATCATGCATATCGGCTTTGCAGCGGTGTAGTTAATTGCGAAAAGAACGATGCTCGAGATTATCTTGATAATTACTCACGCAAGATGGATATTTATTACAAACTTACGACGGAGGATGGCAAGGTTTATTCGAGGCTCGCGCCGGAGGGAAAAGAAATAGGTATAACTCTCGAATATACGGACATAAGCGTGTACTCCGAAATCATTGCCGTTGATGTTGAAGGCTTTCAATTCACACAGGATAAATGGTATGATTTTTCCGTGACGATCTTCTTGCCGAGCGACCGTGAATGCAAGGATTCGGCTTGGTATGCGATGGAGTATTTTGACATCATGTACGACGCAAGATACGCTGTTGTCGTTTTGTGCGTGCTTGCGGCTTTGCTCGCGGTGGGAATGTATGTGTTTGCCGTCGTGAACGCGGGAAAACGCATTGGGGCGGATAAACGCGAACTGAGCTTTTTTGATAAAATTCCGCTCGATCTTGTCCTCTGTTGCGATGTCTTTTTCGCGCTGTACCTTTTGGTTGTTTGCAATTCGATAAATAACGATACTCTGTTCTTGCTGGCGGAGATTCTGTGTGTGGGTGCTTTTGCGTTCGCCGCAACGATTACGTCGATGACGCTCGTCGTGCGCGCAAAATGCGGCACATTCTGGAGAAACAACATCACGGTTAAGCTTGCGATCGTAATGTGGCGCGTTTGCACGAAGATTGTTAATGCTATTCCGCTTTTCTGGAAGGCGCTTTTGCTTTTGTGTGTCGTCGGTGTAATTGAACTCATCTCCGTTGTGTGCTTGAGCGGCGGATTTTTACTGCCGTATGCATTGCTCTGGCTTTGCATCGTTTGCGGTGTGTGCTTTGCCGCGTACAATATGTCTAGGCTGCAACAAGGCGCGAAGCGCCTCGCGCAAGGCGAGCTTGATGCCAAGATTCCGATGGATGGTCTCGTTTTAGACTTCAAGGAGCATGCGCAGCTGCTCAACAGCATCGGTGACGGAATGAGCGCCGCCGTTGAAGAAAAAATGAAAGGCGAACGCTTCAAGACAGAACTTATAACGAATGTTTCGCACGACATCAAAACTCCCGTGACCTCGATAATCAATTACGTTGATCTGCTCGACAAATGCGAACTTGAGGGTGAGGATGCGAAATCGTATATAGACGTGCTCAAGCGTCAGTCCGAGAAGTTGAAAAAACTTGTCGAGGATATTGTGGAAGCGTCAAAGGCGTCGTCCGGCGTAATAAACGTTGATTTTGAAAAATGCGACCTTTCGATGTTGCTTTCGCAGGCGATGGGAGAGTTTGACGAGCGCTTCGCGGCGGCAGGCTTGAGCCTTGTCGGACGTATGCCGGACGAGCCGGTGAAAGTCTATGCGGACGGCAGGCTCGTGTTCCGAATTTTCGACAATCTGCTTGGTAATGCGCTGAAATATTCGCTCGGCGGTACGCGTGTCTACCTGACGCTGACCGAAGCGGACGGCGTTGCGACGGTGACGGTCGTGAACGTGTCGCGCGAACAGCTTCCGGCAAACGGAAACGAATTTACGGAACGTTTCGTTCGCGGTGACGCTTCTCGCCATACGGAAGGATCGGGGCTCGGACTTTCGATCGCGAAAAGTCTTGCCGAGGTGCAAAACGCGAGCCTTACCGTTGAAACGGACGGTGACTTTTTCAAGGCGATCTTCAAGATCAAGACCGGGAACGTTGGCGCAATCGACATTAAATGAACAAATGATTTCCGCGTGACCTTTGGTCACGCGGAAATTTGCTCGTTTTGCACAAAAAAATCGGAAGCACCGGGCGATGAGGGTGAGTTTGGTTGGGTAGATTGAACGTTTGTGAATAAAAAATTAAAAATCGGCAAAAAAACTGTTGACAAGCGGGCTTTCGTGATATATACTGAAAATGTAAATTATATAGTCGCGCTAATGAAGTTTGAGCGCGTAAAACGATCAGGAGGAAACCCTAATGAAAAAGATTCTCTCGCTTTCCATTATTCTCGCTATGCTTGCTGTACTCTCCGTATCCGTTTTTGCCGCAGCAGGCGACAACGTTGCTCCGAACGCAACCGTTGAAGCTCCGCTCTGCTCCTCTTGGGAACATCCCGAAGCAGTGAACGACGGCGTAGTACCGACAGCATCGTCCGAAGCTAATGCCGGAGACGCTGTTCGTTACGGCTCTTGGGGAATGGCTGAGACTAATTACGAAACAATCGCCTACACTTGGGACAGTGAAGTAACCGTTGATTCCGTCGGCATATTCTTTGCCATTGATGTAGAATCTCGCGAAGCTTGGTTTGAATCTTCCGGCCTTCATATACCTGCATCCTACACAATCCAGTACTGGAACGGAACCGAATACGTTGACGTAACAAACGGCTCCGGTTACGGCATTGAGCTTGATACAATGAACGTAACAACCTTTGATGAAGTTACAACAACCTCCATCCAGATTACGATGGTAAAATGCTCCGACGAAGAACTGGAAGCTTTGATTGCTGCCACAGGAGCAACAACTGAAGAATTTATCGGATATTACGGCCTCGGTGTATATGAAATCGAAGTTTATGAAACAGGCGAGACAGAACCCACAGAGGAAACAAAAGCTCCGCAAACAGGCGTTGCTATCATTGCGCTTGCAATCGCAACTCTCGCTTCCGGTGCATATGTTGTTTCCAAAAAGCGTTGATCACACAATAAGTTGATTTTGTTAAAAAAGCTCTCTTTTTGAGAGCTTTTTTGCGTTTTTTACGAGCTAAATGACGAAAAACAAAGATTTGTGCCGTTAATTATGTGCTTTCGGAAGCGCGAGTGTGAATAAAAAATGAAAAAATAACGAAAAACTGTTGACAAGAATAGTCAAAATCTGTATACTGAAACAGTAAGGTGCGAACGATGATTTGAGTTTGACTTCGTCGAAGTATCTATACTGTCAAATGCGTTACTTTTTCATATTCTGTAACGTAAGAATTATTTTTTAGGAGGAATCCACAATGAAAAAATTACTTGCGATTGTGATTGCCGCAATGATGCTTCTTACGCTCGTTGCATGTAGCGATGATCCGGAAATTCCCACTCCCGATACAAACGCTGACACATCCGCGGACACAGGCAACACTCCCGTTGACACAAGCGATTCGGGTGATGGCGAAGACGATTGGGTTTACGAGCCCGACATCGAAGCAAAACACGCAGGTGCGGTCGGCATCGGTGTTGAATCCGGAAGCGCTTATTTTGATAACCTCAAGGTTATTGATAAGTCCTCGAAGAGAGAGCTGTACTATGATGAAATCACAAGCAACGATGTCAATTTGACACACGGTATCGGTTCCGCTGACAATTGGTCCGTTACCTCAGATCCCACAGCTGATGACGAAGAAAATCCCAACTACGCTCTTTACTACACGGGCGACACTTCCATGGCATACTTCGGAAATACCCAGTGGAACTATTACCAGTTATCCGTTAAGGTTCTTCCCGAAGATTCTTCTACTGTGATCAACATTTACTTCCTCGTAACCGACGCTGAAAACTACTATGTCCTCGCGCTCAATGAGAACGGTAACGAAGCTGACGTTTACCAGGTTGTGGGCGGCGAAAAAACTTCCGTTGCAGCTAAGGTTTATGCACCTCTTGAAGTTGGTGAATGGACCTCTATCGGCATAACGGTTGAGCGCGAAACAGTCGAAGTTTATATAGGCGGCGCACATCACTTCTCGATCTTTGATCCTGAATTTACTTACAGCACATCCCTTTCTCCCCGTGCAACGGTTGACGCTCCTTACTGCGCTTCTTGGGAAAATGCGGACGCTCTTAACGATACAAGCTGGAATGACACAACGTTCCTCCAGTCTTCTGCCGGAACAGCATACGGCTCTTGGGGTCAGTCTTACACGGTTGAAACCATCACCTATACATGGGAAGAAGAAGTAACGGTTGATGCAATAGGTATGTTCTTCTGGAGAGACACAGAAAGCCGTGAACAATGGCTTGAAAGCGGTGGTATCAACCTGCCTGCATCTTATACCGTACAGTATTGGAACGGCGACGAATACGTTGACGTAACAGGCTTTGAAGGCGGTGCAACAGCCGAAGACGTGATGAACGTTTCCTTCTTCGACGAAGTTACAACCACTTCGCTTCAGTTCACGCTCTATAAGTTCACTGAAGAAGAAGATGCTCAGTACAACTTCTCTGCATACGAAAATTATACCGGTAAGACTGATGCTGACGACGCTCCCACCGATCCGACAGGCAAGGGACTCGGTCTCTTTGAAATCGAAGTTTATCCCGCAGGCACAGTTGAACGCGACT
>CAYWAD010000024.1:0-17435 GCA_964456045.1 uncultured Lachnospiraceae bacterium | reverse complement strand
AATTAAGTGTGCTTGTATAGTCCTTAGCCATTTGTATGTTTTCCTCCGTGCCGCAAATACGGCATAATTTTTTATATGTATCTCTCTAAATCGAGAGTTATAAGCATTTTCAGTCTAACAGATCGGCGTCGATGTCGGTTCCCGTCGGAATCTTTTCGATCGAAGACGACGAATCGCCGAAAATCATGCTGAACTCGTCGATATTTGTCATATCGAAGTCATCTTCGCTTTCTTCCTCGTCGGTCGCGCTGTCATAACGCACTTTTAGCGCGTTCAAAATCGCTTCAAGCTCGGATTCTTCACAATCTTCCGATTTTCCCTCGGAACCTTTGGATCTCTCCGGTTTTTCGGCGGGTTCTTCCGACTTTCCCTCGGAAGCTTTTGCCGATGTCTGTTTTTTTGCAAGATGGAAGCGTGCTTTTGCCGGTCTTTGCGGTTTTTCGGGTGCGGCTTCAACTGTCGGTTCGGGTTCCGGCTCACTTACTTCGGGTTCTTCTTCGTCGTGCTTGCCGTCACCGTCAACATCGAAGAAATCAGCCATAAATTCATCCATATCCGGCTGTTCGGGTACTTCAAGTTCTGCCTCGAAAGTTTCGCCGTCCGGCAGATTGAAAACAATCTCCTCCCGCGATTCGGGGGCAACCTCCGCCGACGCAACGGGTATATCGAACACGACTGTTTCCGTCTCGATTTCCGCAATTTCTTCGGGCGGTGCTTCTTCGGAAATTGCTTCGTCCGAGATTTCGTCGATGGCGGTTTCTTCAATCACAGCCTCAACAATCTCATCAACGGTTTCTTCAACCGTTTCGGGTTCTTCTACCGAGTTTGCGCTTTCGACCTCACCGAAAACGAGCTTTTCCGCCTCGTTAAGCTTAGAGGAGATCTCATCCAACTCCGAACGCAAAGACGAAACTACTTCCTCCAATATCGCGACCGCCGCAGAGGAACTTTCTCCACCGACGCAACTGTTGCTTTCAGACTCATCCGCGGCATTTTCCGACGCAGCCAATTCATACTGATCAAGCTTTTCCATCGCAGCGTCAAGTCTGCGCGAAAGCTCATCGTTTTCACGGCGCAGTTTTTCGTAATTGTCCGCGATATATTCAAGATACGACTTGACCTCATCGCGAGCATATCCGCCCACGGCGTGCGAAAATTCTTTTTTACTGATTTCACGAGGTAAAAGCATATGTCTCCTCCGCATTAAATATATTTTTCAGCCCACAGGCGAAGTCTGCCGCGCTTTGTTTTGCCGTCAGTCCCTTTTATGATAAATTTCCCTTTTCCGCGAACGGTAAGCACATCGCCCTCGTCCACGGTTTCGTCAGGCTTTGTAAGCTGCTCGTAATTCAGCTCGCACAACCCCGACAGAACATACTCCTTCGCTTTTTCGCGGGAGCAGTTGACCAGAGCCGCTATCACCGAATCCGCGCGCATGGACGCAACGGTATCCGTAACGGTTTCGGTGCGTTTTACCTTTGAAAAGCTTTCCGGCAGCTCGCTTTCGGAAATCTTGACCGCATCTCTGCCGACTTTTGTGAGCGTTTCCTTGATAAATCCGCTCATTTTCACGTCGCAGAACACATAGGCGTTATCCCCATCAACAAGAATATCGCCAACGCAACCGCGTTTTATTCCGAGCGCCAAAAGCGCACCCATAAAATCGCGATGAGAAAGAGAGCGAAATCCGCTCCCTTTGATCAAAAGCGTGGATATTTCGTCATTGATAAGCTCGGACGCAATTTGATAAAGCGCGTCCTCGTCTGTTTCATTTGTGCCGTATAGCGCATATTCGGGCAAGCACACAAGACGTACACGTTCGGCGGAATCATATCCTCCGCAAAACGCAAATCGTCCTCGATAACCGGCGCGAGTCAATGCCGATGAAGCGGAATGCCGCTCTCTCGGTGTCAAAAATTCGCCGACGGAGACTTCTCCCCTGTCCGCTTTTTGCATTTGTTCGATAACTCTTGCCTCGAAAAGCTCTTTTTCGGCGTCACTGTTTTTTATTGCCATTGAATCACAAAAATCTTAAAAGATAATGTATCACGCTAAGAAACGAATACGTCACAAGAAACGACGCATCGGTCAGGTATCCGTCTCCGACACCGAGCCTCTGTAAAAGTGAACACACAAGAGCAAGCACCGGTTCGGTAACGGCGCACACAAAATCCGAAAATCCGCCTTCCCCGTCACCTGACACAAAAAACGGCAAGCTCCAACGGATGAAAAGCAACAGCATATACACTCGCACAATCAAGCGTGCCGCCGTTCCGAACAAGGCCAACACAATATTATTCAAAGCACACCTTCTTCAAATACATGAAAAATGCCGTATCCGTAATTTTCGGGATACGGCATTTAACCGATTCAATCAATAACCG
Organism: uncultured Lachnospiraceae bacterium; assembly: GCA_964456045.1. Classification (GTDB taxonomy): domain Bacteria; phylum Bacillota; class Clostridia; order Oscillospirales; family CAG-272; genus DTU064. Next base: position 15,051 of record CAYWAD010000024.1, on the reverse strand, counting down.
TAGTTGGTTTCTTCCTCTGTTTCTTCCGCAGCAGGCTGAGTGTGGGGCTTGCGAGATTCGCGAAGCTGTTCGCCGCTTACGTCTACGTTCGCAGGAGTGATGATGTAGGCATTGTTTGCAACGCGCTTGATCGAGCCGTCGATGGAATATGCCACACCGGAAAGGAAGTCGATAAGGCGACGAGCCGTTTCCTTGTCCGTTGCTTCGAGGTTAAGAACGACTGTACGCTGACTGAGCAAATGGTCTGCGATCTGAGGTACGTTCTTGAAGCTGTCGGGGCGAATGACCTTCATCTGAAGCGCCGCTCCGCCGATGTTGATGCCGCCGGAAAAAGAAGATGTAGCGGGAGCAACAGGCTGCTGATAACCTGTGCTTGCAGGCTGCTGATAACCGCCTACAGGCTGAGGCTGTTCCACATCGGATGCGTAGCCTGTATCAAGAATGTCGTCGGTATAGTAGCCGTCATCATCGTAACCGTCATCGTCACGTTCGTCTACTCCGGACCATTTCTTTATCTTATCCATAAATCCCATTGTTGTTTGTCCTCCGAGTTTTGTTTTTTCTTTTGTTTTAGATTTTTATCGTGGGAACATTTACGCCACGGAAACGCGTTTTCCGAAAAGTGCGCTTCCGACTCGCACCGCAGTCGCACCGACCGCAGCAGCTTCGCGATAACTGTCGCTCATTCCCATTGATAATACGGGTTCTATTATATTATGCTGTTTTTTTGTCAAAATGTCAACCAAGATATGATAAGTTTCTTCAAAATATTTCAAATAATCCGCACTTTTTTCACATTTCGGCGCCATTGTCATGAGTCCGCGGACCGAAATTCCGTCCAAGCGGGCAATTTCATTTAACGCATCCTCAATCTCGTCCGGCATAAATCCGCTTTTGGACTTCTCCCGTCCGATGTTGACCTCCAAAAGGATATCCATTCGTTTGCCTATCGCAAGGGATCGTTTGGAGATCTCCCGCGCGAGAGGCACAGAATCGACGGAATGTATCATTGAGACCTTATCGACGATATATTTGACCTTGTTTTTTTGCAGAGTACCTATAAAATGGAGTTTCAGCTTCGGGGAATACGAATCGTACTTATCAAGCAACTCCTGCACGCGATTTTCACCGATGTCGGTCAGTCCGAGATTGTCCGCGGCATAGTTGATCACCTCGACGGGCACCGTTTTCGTTGCGGCAATAAGCGTCGGTGTTCTTCCGTTCGAAGCCGCTTCAAGCTCCGCACGGACGTGCGCGAAATTGTCCGCTATGACGTCCGTGTCATAACCGAGGATTACATTGTTTTTTTTCATAAAAGCCTCTCAATCAACGATAATTTTACCGTCATACAGTTCCCTCGCGGAAACTATAACAAGATCGAACAGCTCAAGGAAAGGAACCGTTTCGTAAATCTCCGTCTCCGCCGGTTCGGTTTCCGGCGCTTCCGTTTCGCCTACGAGCGGAAATTGATAAATCCCGTCGTCCTCGTCCGCTTCCGCAAGGCTTTCCGCCGACGCGCACAAAACGTAGCCGTCCTGCGAGAGAATGATCTCTATGCGTCTGAATCGCACCGTGTTTCCGTAAAGAACGTACACGCCCTCGACAGGCACGCCGTCGTAATCGACGACACGCACCGCGGAAAGCGGCAGTTTGTATCCCTCGTATTCGCGCACATTTATCGAAACGGGCTGCATACGGGTATAGTCAAAATCCGTCGGCACAAAATCGGAAGAAAAGATCAGGCACGCATTGCCTGTTGTCCTGTCCGAGTCGGAGAGCACTTTTTCAAGCTTCATCGAAAGCTCCGAACCCGATGCGGAAAAATTAACCACATAGCTTTCACCGACCGTGAAATACTCCGCCGTTCCTTGATCTATCGGCAGTGCGACGTACCAGATATAGTCCGACACGAGTTTGCCCGCCTCTTTGCCGGAAAGGGGCTGTGGCTGAGAGGACGTCATCCGAGCCACATCCGAATATGAAAGCGAATCCACATCGTCAAAGGCGAACGCCGTTTCGTAACCGTCAACTTCGTAAAAATAATACGCGCTCACGTCCGTTTTCACAGTGTCGACAACATCCGTCAGCTCAGCGACGGCAGCGGCGCGTTCCGTCTTCAACGTCACGAGTTTTTCCTCGAAGCTATCCGCTTCGCCGGTCAGAATCTGGCGCAAATTCATCCAAAAAAGCTGTTCCTCCGAAAGAGCCGCCGCCGAAGAAAAATCGTTCTCCGCCGTTTTTCGGCTCACGGAATAAATGACCTCGTTTATCGCGGTATCTATTTTACTTATGTCGGAAAGCGATAGATATTTCGCACTGTTTTCGACGCGCTCCAGTGACTCTATCATAGCGTCTATCGCCTCGATTCGCTCGCGCACGTTTCCGCTTCCGTTTTTGTAAACATCCGCGACCTCCGTACCCGCCGCGACCTTTTCGCCGTCGCCGACAAGATAGTTGACAACGCCGCCCGTATTCGAATAAAGCACCTTTTCTTGGCGCAGAATGTACGCATCCGCGTTTATTGCTTCGTCAAAATCGTCAACCGTCGCAATAATCGTTTCAACGTCATCGGAGAAGCTTTTAACTATATGGTAGCCGGCATAGATCATCAATGCAACAGACAAAACAATAATGACGGCGTTTATCAGCACTCGCTTCAAATATTCGGTATCCACAGTCAACCTCCCGTCTTTTCGTTGATTATCGCCGTCGCTCGACTGTATAGCTCGTCCTTTGTCTCTCTGCCGAGATAAAGCGCATCGACTTCGAGCCAATTGACGTAGTTCTTCGAGTAAAACCACGTTGCCTGGCGCTTTGCGTAGCGGCAAGTCGCGTAATAAAGCCTCATTTTCGCATCCGCAAGCGATTCCTCGCCCCTTATGTACGGAAGCATTTCCTTATAGCCTATCGCCTGAGCTGCCGTTTTGCCCTCATCAAGCGCGCCGATTTTGCAAAGCCGCTCCGTTTCCTCAACGAGACCTGATTTTATCATTTCGTCGCATCTTTCGCCGATGGCACGGCGGTGCAGTTCTCTGTCCGCGAAGCGCAAACCCAAAACAACCACATCATCTCGCATCTCGCCGCGCGATTCAGCGTCCCATTCGGTTTTGGTTTTACCCGTCGTCTCCTTGATGACAATCGCACGAATGACGCGGCGCGTGTTGTTCGGGTGTATCGCCTCCGCCGCACTCGGATCCATCGTGCCAAGCAGCGCGTGAAGCGCATCCGCTCCGTTTTCGGCAAGATACTTTTCCGCTCGTGCGGTTGCGTCTCGTTCAGCATCGGGATCGACCGCCGCGCTGAACTTATTTTTATACATAACGGCGTCCAAATACAGTCCCGTTCCGCCGCAGTAGATCGGCAATTTCAATCTGCGTTTGATGTCCTGTTCCGCGCTCTCCGCTCGCGCCGCATAATCCGCTACGGAACAGCGCTCGTCCGGGTCAAGCACGTCTATCATATGATGCGGCACGCGCAAAAGCTCGGCGTTTGTCGGCTTTGCGGTACCGACGTCCATGCCGCGGTAAAGCTGCATCGAATCGAACGAAATTATCTCTCCGTTTTCGCGCTCCGCAAGCATGAGGGCAAGGCTTGTCTTGCCAGTCGCCGTCGCTCCGCAGACCGCAAGCGTTATGTTGTTCTTCACTCGCGTTCCCTCACAGAATCAGCATAGCATCACCGAACGAGAAAAAGCGATACCTTTCCGCAACCGCAAGCTTGTACGCATTCATCACATTTTCCTTGCCGGCAAAAGCGGAAACGAGCATTATAAGCGTCGATTCGGGGAGATGAAAATTGGTTATAAGTCCGTCGATTGCGCGGAATTTATAGCCGGGATAGATGAAGATTCCCGTGTCACCCGACATCGGCACAATATTGCCGTTTTCGTCCGCGACGGATTCAAGCGTTCGACACGACGTCGTTCCGACCGCGATCGTTCTTCCGCCTGCCGCCCGGCGCGAGTTTATAAGCTCCGCCGTTTCGGGCGTAACGGTTATATATTCCGTATGCATAACATGATCCGTTATGTTTTCCTCCTTGACAGGTCGGAACGTTCCGAGACCGACATTAAGCTGTACTCTCGCAAACTTGACGCCCTTCGCCTCAAGCCTTGCCATAAGTTCGGGTGTAAAATGAAGTCCCGCAGTCGGCGCCGCGGCGGAGCCTGAGTCACGGGCGTACACCGTCTGATAGCGCTCCTTATCCTCAAGTTTTTTCGTTATGTACGGCGGAAGCGGCATAACGCCGATTCTGTCCAGCACCGCCAAAACATCGGTGAAAATTTTCGTATCAAACGAAAATTTTACACGACGGCAACCGTCGTCCACGATGTCGCTGACCTCCGCCGTGAGCATTCCGTCTCCGAAGCTGAGTTTATGCCCCGGTCTTGCGCGTTTGCCCGGTTTAACGAGGCATTCCCATTCCGTCTCCGCGCATCTGCGAAGGAGCAAAAGCTCAACGTCGCCGCCGAGCGAGCTGTCGTCCGCGATTTTTTTGCCGTAAAGACGCGCCGGGATGACCCTCGAATCATTTATCACGAGGGTGTCTCCCTCGCGAAGCATATTTTCTATATCGCTGAAAATGTGATGCTCCACATCTCCGCTTTCCCTACCGAGGCACATAAGGCGCGACGAATCACGCGGATAGATCGGCGTCTGCGCGATCAGTTCCTCAGGCAAGTCGTAATAAAAATCACTGGTTTTAAGCTCCGTTTCGGGGAGCGCATTTCGAATTATCATCAAACAAATCTCCGTTTTGTCGTTTTTCGTTCGGTGGTATGTTTCGGCTCCCCTGCGGTGTGGCACCGCGACAAATTCAAGCATACCATAAACATAAAGGGGAGCGTCAATGTATTATTAGTATATTATAATATATTTGCGCCTCGATTTCAATGTTTTTCGCCAAAGCGAGAAAGGTAAATTGATGAACAAAGCAAAAAAATTACCATTCAAAGGCGCAGCGACCGCGCTCGTCACGCCTTTTGACGAATCGGGGATTGATTTTCACGCGCTTGCTCGGATTCTGGATTATCAAATCGAATCGGGGATTGATGCCATCGTTGTTTGCGGAACGACGGGCGAAGCGCCGACTCTCTCCCCGGACGAAACCGCCTCGATCGTTTCGTTTGCCGTCGAACACACGGACGGTGCGGTTCCCGTCATCGTCGGGGCGGGCTGCGCGGACACGGAAAGCTCCGTCAACGCGGCAAGGACGGCTGCAAGCCTTGGCGCGGATGCGATCATGACAGTCACGCCGTATTATTCGCGTCCGCCGGAGGAGGGACTCTACCGTCACTTCGCCTCCGTCGCGGAAGCGGTCAGCGTCCCCGTGATTGCGTACAATGTTCCGTCGCGAACGGGCTCCGCGCTCACGCCCTCGCTCTGTCGCAGACTCGCAGCTCACGGCAACATCGCCGCGATAAAGGAAGCGTCCGGCACACTTTCCCTCGCGGAATTTTGCATCAGCGAGCTCGACGGCGAGATCGGAATCTATTCGGGGACGGATTCGCTCAATCTGCCCATGCTTTCACTCGGCGCGGACGGCGTTATTTCAGTCGTTTCAAACGCGTTTCCGCGTGAAATTGCCGATATGTGCCGCGCGGTTTTCGGCGGCAAGACGGATGACGCAAGGCGTTACGCGAAAAAGCTGTACAAAATCACCGCGGCGCTTTTCAAAAGCTCGAATCCGATACCGATCAAAGCGCTGATGTCAAAGCTCGGTTTTTGCGAAAACAGGCTTCGTTTGCCGCTCTACCCCTTCTCCGACGCCGACGCGGAAGCGATTTTTTTCGAAATTCCGTAAAAACGGGTGCGGTAAGCGCATTTTTCGCATTGTAAAACGCACGAATTTATGGTACACTTTAAGAAAGCTTTTTTTCGGAGGTGCAGCGTGAATTTTTGCGGCTTTTCAATTGCTTCCGTGCGCTATCCCAACCCGGCGGAAGGCTGGGTGGACGGTGTGTACCGTAAGCGCATCCCCTCAAAGGAACGTGCCGACGTTCTCCCCGCCGATGTCGGCGGTGCAGACGGCGGCATCGTAATTTCGTGTCGTCATTGGCGCGAAAAGGAAGATTCCGGCTGGGGTGTGTTCGACTACGTAGAGGCTCCCGAATTTTCGTTTGCATCCGAGCTTTCGGACTACACGCTGAAAGCTCGCTTCTATAATCCCACAGGCGAGGAAATTCCCGTTCGCGCCCTTGCGGACGGTGTTACCGTACTCTACGGTGCCGTGCTTCCCCCTCAAGCCGAAAGCGAGCTGACGTTTACAACCGCATCCGTCTGCGAAACGTCGAAAATCGTGTTTTTCGTACCGGACGAAAACGCGGCGGAGCGTGATACCGCTCCGTGCCGTGAGATCGTTTTGCTCTCGCTCGAAGCCGAGCTCTTGCCGACTCGCGAGCCGACGACGAAGCCCACGCTGTTCCTCGCGTCAGACTCAACCGTTCAGACCTATGATTCCTATTATTATCCGCAGACGGGATGGGGCGAAGTTCTGTACAAATACTTCAAAAATCCCGATTTTGTATGCGAGTATAAGCCGGAGGGCAGTTCATACTCGCACTGCCGAGCATACGAGCTTCCGCAAATAATCGTTGAAAACCGTGCAATCGGCGGAAGAAGCTCGCTTTCCTTCTATTTGGAAGGAAAATTCGCGGAGCTGCTTCTCCGTGTCAAACGCGGGGACACCGTGCTTATTCAGTTCGGTCACAACGATGCGACAAAAGCTCGCCCGAACAGATACGTATCCATTGCGAAATACAAGGAATGTCTGCGATCATTCATCCGCGCAATTCGCGCAAGAGGCGCTATCGCCGTATTAGTCACGCCCGTTATGCGAAGAAGCTGCGATGAGGAGCGCGGAACTTTCAATCTTTCATTTCCCGATCACAGAAACGCCATGATCGAGCTCGCGGAGGAAGAATCCGCGATTTTGCTTGATCTCGGAAAACGAAGCCATGAAATTTGCACCGAAATCGGCTGTGATGCCTCAAAATCGCTGTTTTTATGGACGGAAGCCGGCAAATATTCCGGCGCATACAAAAACGGCAGCACCGATTCGACGCATCTTCAGCGGCGCGGCGCGCTCATCTTCGCAGGCGCCGTTGCGGAATTGATCTCCCATGAGCCGGCGCTGTCTCGGATTGCGGACTTGCTTGACCGCGAAAAAGATTTCCGCAAATACTATCCAAACGGAGTAACCGAAAAAATATGAACGATTCTTCAATAAATCTCTGCTCGCCGCGTTACGTGCGCGAGCTTATGGACGAGTTTTCGATCGCGCCGCAGAAGCGTTACGGTCAAAACTTTCTTATAAACGACGCGATTCCGAAGCGCATCGCCGATGCTTCCGCAGAGACGGAGGTGCCGTGCGTGCTTGAAATCGGTCCCGGTATCGGCACGATGACGCGCGAACTTTCCGAACGCTTCGAGAAAGTCATCGCCGTCGAGATCGATCGTGACCTCATTCCCGTTCTTGAAAAAACGCTTGCGGACAAGTCCAACGTCACCGTCATTAATTCCGACATAATGGCAATCGACATAGACGCTCTCGCTCGCGAGCATTTCGGCGACCGTGATTTCGCAGTCTGCGCGAATCTGCCTTACTACATCACAACGCCGATAATAATGAAGCTTCTCGAATGCGGATGCTCCCGTTTGCGTTCGGTTACGGTTATGATTCAAACCGAAGTGGCGGATCGGCTCGTTGCCAAGGCAGGAAGCGCCGAATACGGCGCGATCACCGCGTCGCTCGCATATTACGGACAAGCGAAAAAGCTGTTTTCCGTATCTCCCGGAAGCTTTTTGCCTGCGCCGAAGGTGTCTTCCACGGTCGTCAAAATTGAAATTTATCCCGAAAATCTCCGTCCTCTGCATCCGAAAAACGAAAAACTGATGTTCCGCCTGATCGCGGCAGCATTCGGTCAGCGCAGAAAGACGCTCCCCAACGCGCTCTCTGCCGGAATTCCCGAAATCAGCAAGGAAAACCTCCTTTCCGCGCTTGACGAAATGAACCTCGACCCACGCGTTCGCGGAGAAGCGCTCTCCGTCGCGCAGTTTGCGGAGCTTTCGGACAGACTTGTTTAAGTCGGTTTACCCTCGCAAAAAACACTTGCAAGTTTTGCAAAAGTAGAGTATAATGGTATGATTAAAAGCGGCTATGCCATGGGCTGAACCGCGTTTTCCACAAGAAAGGATGTTCAAAATGCTTGCTGCTGTAAGAAATTTCGTCGTGGGCTTCTTGGTTGCCGCCCTCGTTTTCGGCACAATTGCATATTTTATTACCGACTTCCTCGAAGAAAACATCATCGGAATCGCAGATTCACCGGAGGAAACAACAGGAGATATCGCGGACAGCGGTGCCGTTCCGCCCGATACATCCTCCGATACCGACTCTCCCGACGGTGATTCCTCCCCATCATTCCCGGATCTTGAAGGTGAATCTTTTAATCTTCTTCTCATCGGAACAGACTACCGTCCCGATTATTTCGACGATTACATCGAGGACTTCAAAAAGTCCCCCGCCACCCTCGGTCTGCTCACAACTCCGATCAGAACAAAAAACGCAGATATGATGATGCTTATATCCGTCAGAGAGGAAACACGTAAGATAACCATCACCTGTATCCCGGCATCCACAAGAGTTTCCGTCAACGGAGACTATAAGCTTCTCGGAACAGTCTACGACAAGTACGGAACGGACGCGATTGTCAGTTTCGTCAATTACCTCACCGCGACTCCGATCGACTATTACATCTCCGCCAACATCACCGAAGCGGGAAAGATTCTCAATTTGATCGACGGAGTTACCGTCAATGTCCCAACGGATATTTATAACCCCTATTACAAGCTCAATCGCGAACCCGATATGGACGGATACGATCTTTCAACAAAAATCATGATCCCCGCAGGCTCGGCTGAAATAAATTCGTCGAATCTGTTTGCTTTGCTCCATTACAGGACAAGCTCCGTCACATCCGGCGAGCATGAATCGGTACTTTCGGAGCTTGCTCGCGCAACTCTCAAAAAAGCCGTCAGTGAAAAATATCTTTCCAACGCAGCCGAGCTTTTCGAACGCGCCCTTGCGTATACAACAACAAACATGAAGGTCTCCGACCTTACATCAAACCTCGGAATTTTCCGTGCTTACGATGAATTTACCGTATCTACGATAACGTATCCCGGCACTTATTCGACTCTTGACGATGAAGTCTGCTTCATCCCCGACATCAACGCCGCGTATACCACATTCCGCGAACTCAACGAAAAAACGGTCAACAACAGCAAATAAGTCCCCGACGAAAGGAACTCTTAATAATGAACAACACAGAAAAAACAATGGACAAAATCATCGCGCTTTGCAAAAGCAGAGGCTTCATTTTCCCCGGCAGTGAGATTTACGGCGGTCTTGCCAACACTTGGGACTACGGCCCACTCGGCGCTCGCCTGAAAAACAATGTCAAAGACACGTGGAGAAAACGCTTCATTCAGGAACGTCATAACAGCTTCGAAGTTGACGCGGACATTCTTATGAATCCTCGCGTTTGGGAAGCAAGCGGTCACGTTGCAAGCTTCTCCGACCCCCTGCTTGACTGCAAGGAATGCAAAATGCGCCACCGTGCGGACAATCTCATCGACAATTTCGACCCGAACGCTCACGCAGACGGAATGACAAAGGAAGAAATGTTTGAGTACATCAAGGCTCACTCCATCCCCTGTCCTCATTGCGGAAAGCACAACTTCACCGGTATTCGCGAATTCAATCTCATGTTCCAGACCGAACGCGGTGTTACAGACGGCAAGAAATCCGTCATTTACCTTCGTCCCGAAAACGCTCAGGGCGAATACGTAAACTACTTGAACGTTCAGCGCACAATGCGCGCCAAGCTCCCCTTCTCGATCGGTCAGATCGGTAAGGCGTTCCGTAACGAGATCACTCCCGGTAACTTCACGTTCCGCACGATTGAATTCGAGCAGATGGAATTCCAGACTTTCTGCAAGGAAGGAACCGACTCCGAACTTTACGAATACTTCAAGGCATTCGGCAAAAAATATTACGAAGATCTCGGCATCGCTCCCGATCATTTGAGATACCATGACCACGAAAAGCTCGCGCATTACGCAAAAGCGGCGTGCGACATCGAATTCCTGTTCCCGACGCTCGGTTGGGGCGAGGTCAACGGCACTCACAACCGCACGGACTTCGACCTTACACGTCACCAGGAATACAGCGGTCAGAAAATGGATTATCTCGATCCCGTTACAAACGAAAGATACATACCCTACATCATCGAATCCACCTACGGTCTTGACAGAACCGTTCTCGCGCTGCTTTGCGAAGCATACGACGAGGAGATCATCGACGCTGAAAAGAACGACACTCGCGTTGTGCTTCACCTCAGTCCCGTCGTTGCGCCCTACAAAGTTGCGGTTCTTCCGCTTTCAAAGAAACTTTCCGAAAAGGCAATGGAAGTTCGCGACGAGCTTTCGAAGTACTTTATGGTTGACTTCGACGAAACAGGCTCAATCGGCAAGCGCTACCGCCGCGAGGATGAGATCGGCACACCGTTCTGCATCACCTACGACTTCGAAAGCGAAACGGACGGTTGCGTAACAGTCCGCGACCGTGACACAATGGAGCAGGTTCGCCTCCCCATCGCAGAAGTCAAGGCTTATATCGAAAACGCAATTCGGTTTTGACAGATACAGCAAAAACGCACCCCGCGGGTGCGTTTTTTTATTTTTTCGACAAAGCTTTTCTTTTTGCTCGGCGGACTCGATTTATGTGGCGTTCGAAGTCCCCGTTGTTGAGCAATTCGGCAAGAACGAACTGCTCAAACGTCGGCACGGAGCAGGAATAAAATCCGAGCTTTTCCTCAAACGGTTCAACAAGCTGTTTCGGAAGCAGCATATATCCGACACGCATTGACGGCGATATTGTTTTTGAAAAAGTGTTAAGATAAATAATGTTGTCGCTTTTGGAGAGCGCGAAAAGCGTTTCCATCGGTTGGGATGAGACTGAAAATTCGGAACCATAGTCGGATTCGATGATAAATCTACCCTGCTTTTTGTCCGCCCAGCGAAGGTATTCGTGACGCTTTGATGCCGATGCGGTTATTCCGGTGGGGAAACTGCGATATGGAGTTGTATGCAAGATATCAGCCTTCGAGGAGGAAAGTGCGTCACTGTCAATCCCGTCCCCGCATAATGGGAGACGTTCGTACTTTACGCTCGAAATGCGGTATATTTGCTCGATTTTTTCATAAGACGGAACTTCAAACGCAAAAATCTTGTCTTTCCCGACCAGATCGACGATCAAGCCGTATAAATATTCTGCACCGGATCCGACAACAATCCTGTTTATTTCAACACTTATGCCTCTGTTTCTCGCCAGATATTGTTTTAACGCAAACCGAAGCTCTATGCAGCCGGAATTCGGAGATTTTTCGAGGATTGAATCTTGGCGATCAAGCAGGACTTTTCGCATTACTTTGCTTAATATGGACACGGAAAAAACCGGATAATCCGACATTGAACGCGAGGACGTGCTTTTGAATTCCGATTCGGCATTTTCGACCGCAAATCCGTCATGAGATTTGAATATCACAATATATCCGCTTCTTTCATGCGCTTCTGCGTAGCCTTCGTCACACAAAAGTGTATATGCATGCTCAACCGTTACGGTGCTTATGCAGGTTTCGGAAGCGAGCAGACGCTTAGACGGGAGTTTTGTTCCGCATGGGTATATTCCGCTTATTATGTCATCACGGATTTTCTTGTATAGTTGCAAGTAAACAGGACGCTTGTTTTTGTCAATTATGTATTTCATCTGGTTATATTGTATTCTCCGCATCTGGGCATTGATTATGTTCAGATGCTATTATATAATATCGCTGTTGAAAATACAAGGTTTATTGGAGGCTGAAATGCGTATAAATGAAAGAAACACTACCTTGTGGATATGTGTTACTGCGATGTTTATGGCAATGAACGTCGCGCTCAGTTCTTTCGGAGTTCCTGTTCCGGGAGGACATTTGTACCTAAACGATATAGTAATCTGCACCGCATCGATTATGCTTGACCCGTTTGCGGCGTTTATGGTTGGCGGTGTCGGTGCTTTTTTGGGAGATTTTTTCTTTTATCCTACGCCTATGTTCGTTTCTCTTGTAACGCATGGCTTGCAGGCGGTGGTTATTTCGCTTATTTCTCATAAAGTTTTGAAAAAAAAGCCCGTGCTTGCTTCCGGTATCGGTGTTGGTATCGGTGCTGTTATTATGGTGGTTGGATATTCGCTCGGCAGAGCTTTCATATACAGCACACCGAAATATGCGATATTGAAGCTGCCTTATCAAATTTTACAAGCAGTTGTAGGAGCTGTATTCGGCATGATTATTTGCTGGAAATGCGGAATATACAAACTGTATAATAAACAGATTTTGAGAAAAAAATAAAACAAAAAAGCACCCTTTCGGGTGCTTTTTATTATTCTGTAATATCACCGTCGGTGCAGTGAACGGTGTAGTAGCTACTGGCTCCGCCGTCCCAGTTGCTCTTTGTGATTGCGTTCCACTGTGTCTTTGTGCCATTAAAAGTGATGCTCTTAAGGTTATAGCAATAGCAGAACACACTATTGCCAATGCTAGTTACACTGTTCGGAATCGTGATGCTCGTGAGACTCTTGCAAAAGTAGAACGCACTATCGCCAATGCTAGTTACGCCGTTTCCGATCGTGACACTCGTAAGGTCAAAGCAACTTCGGAACGCACGATCACCAATACTCGTTACACTGTCCGGAATCCTGATGCTCGTAATGGAAGTGCAAAGATCGAACGCCTCATCGCCAATGCTCGTTACCGGCTTCCCGTTATAAGCGGAAGGGATAACAACATCCTTGTCACTCAAATAAAGCGAAGACATAACGGAATAACTTGTGCCATCACTATTCAAAGCGAACTTAAGCCCTTTGCTTGAATAACTGTCTCCGCAATTTTTGCAAACATAGTTCACGTAATTGTGCCCGATTGCATTAACATAATTATCTACATAACTATTGCCACAAGAACAAGTATGGGTTGTGTAGCCTTTTGACGTACAGGTCGGGTTAGTTACAACCGAAGAATATTTGTGTCCGGTTGCAGCGACGTCACGTGTTTCTTTGCTGTCACAATTCTCGCAACAACGTGTTTCCGTGCCATTTGTTGTGCAAGTGGGCGCTTTGGTCTGTGTCCAGCTACCGTAGCTGTGTCCTGTTGCATTAACATAATTATCTACATAGCTATTGCCACAAGAACAAGTATGGGTTGTGTAGCCTTTTGACGTACAGGTCGGGTTAGTTACAACCGAAGAATATTTGTGTCCGGTTGCAGCGACGTCACGTGTTTCTTTGCTGTCACAATTCTCGCAACAACGTGTTTCCGTGCCATTTGTTGTGCAAGTGGGCGCTTTGGTTTGCGTCCATTCACCGTAACTGTGACCTATCACTTCACAATCGGTTTTAACTTCGGTTGATTCATCGAACTTCGATTGATCAGAGGAGTCAGGCGAATCGTTACTCTCAAATGAATTGTCTTTTTCGGTTGTATCGCAGGTTTCTGCCGTTGTGCTGTCTACACTTTCGGTTCCTGTGTCGGTCGTTTTCGTTCTTTCCCGCACAAAAAGAGCAACGAGACAGACTACCATCACAAGTGCAAGAATGCAAACGAGAATTCGTTTCAAGTTTAGTTTCATGTCTTTTCTCCTTTGTTGTTTTGTTTATTGTCATAGCCTGTCCGTTTAACCATATTGTAGGCTATTTATAGTCCATATTGTACCATATATAGCCCACCATGTCAATATATAATCCATATAATTTTTATAAAGATAATTCCATCGGAGGAATATATGGATACTTATACCGCAACAAAAAACAGACTACTCGTTCTACTTGAAGAAAAGCACATGTCGATACACAAATTAGCAATTGAATCTGCCGTGGCTCCGTCAACAATAAAAAACATTCTGTACGGAAAAAGCAAAAATCCCGGAATCGTAACATTAAAAATGCTCTGCGACGGTCTTGATATAAGCCTAATCGAATTCTTTGACACAAAGGAATTTCGCGAACTCGAACAAGAAATAAATTAATTTCCGTTTTTACACAAAAAAAGCACCCAAAGGGTGCTTTTTTATTATTCCATACGTTCAACAAGCTTCATATAGCAGGAAAGCTTATTCGGATCTGTTTCCGCGGACATTTTTTCCATAATGTACGTCACGGTATCAAAATTCATCACGTTATCCTCGGCGGCAAGTTTCTCCGCTGTACGAATGTAAAACGACAGCACGTTCGCATCCGTAGTTTCGTCGGCATTTTCGATGAAATCTATCAGATTGCACAGCATTTTGCGCTTCTGCGATACTTGCTTTTCCGCTTCTTGTCTGTCTCGTTCTTCGAGCAGTTTGTTAAGCGCGTCCGTATACGCTTGGACAGCCTGTTTTTTTCGCGCGGAACGCTCGCTCATGAGCTTTGACAGCGCCTCTATTTTCGCAGACGTTGCAATATCTCCGGGGCCTGCAACAGGCATATTGCAAATTATATCCGCGTACTCATCGTTTTCCGCGCTCAGCTCACGAATTTGTTCGAGCAGATCCTCGATTTTATCGTCGAGAGTCTTTTTATCGTTCGGCTCGACGTTGCTTTTTTTAGCCTGCGACTTCATTAAAAAGCCTTCATCGGATCTTTTTGCTTCCTTGATAGCCTCAGACGCGTGCTTTGCCGCATCCTTAACAGCCTCGGACGCAGAATAAACGGCTTTTTTGAAAAGTTCTTTACCGTGCGCAAGCGCTTCGTAATCGTTGGTTTTTTCGCGGATCTTTTCGTTCAGCGCATCCATTTTTTCGCGAATACGCATTGCATCGGACTCATCGGCATCAAGATCATCGAGATCGTCAAGATCATCAAGTTCGTCTTCGAGATCATCAAGCTCGGCGCTGAGGTCGTCAAGCTCGCATTCCAAGTCATCAAGCTCGCATTCCAAGTCATCAAGCTCGTCTTCGGACTCCTTCTTTTCAAGGT
>CAYWAD010000023.1:0-18113 GCA_964456045.1 uncultured Lachnospiraceae bacterium | reverse complement strand
TCCGAATGAAAAAACGGTGGTTAAAGTAATTCCGAACAAGTTTTGCTTTCGTTAACAAAAAACGAAACAAAAATCAAAAGGAAGAAATAACCTTCTTTGAAAGCTTCGACCTGTCTTTACCGAAAACTTAAACTTGGGCAAATTTCTCCGTAAGAAGAAGTACAGATTGAAAATGTAATTTCCAACAGGAACAAATCAGGGATGATTGATATACCAAGGAGAGTTAAAATTCGGCAAAAAGACAAACAAAACGAAAGCGAGGATAAAAAAGATGTTAGATATCAAGAATCAAAAGTGACCCTTGGTTGTAGGATTTAAGCTATAACCAAGGGTCGCTTTTTTGATATAACATCTTTTTTAGCTGTTTCGAAAATCGCAAAAAAGCAAAAAGGCAATTCCCTTTCGGAAATTGCCTTTTGCTTGTTTCGCGCCATGCAGGATTCGAACCTGCGACCTACCGGTTCGTAGCCGGGCACTCTATCCACTGAGCTAATGGCGCATCTCAATCGAGCTTATCTATAATAACATATTTTCTCTCAACTTGTCAAGCATATTTTTTATTTTTTTCGTTTTAGTCGTTTTTAACATATACTGCCGTCGGGTTAACTCGTATTTTTGCGCTTTTGCACATTTTAACTTCATAAAAGCAGATTGACAAACACAAAAACTCTTGATATAATAAGTCCAAATCAAATATTGCAATTATAGGATAGAGGCGCGGCTCGTCAAGAGTAGCCGCGGTGTAAGGCTTTCGCAAAGCCGTTGCCGTGTGCCAAAGGGACTGCCGCCGAAGATGAGAGTGCGAAACTCGTCTGGTCTTTCGGATAACATCCGTGGGACTGTCGCGCAAGCGGAGAGCTATTGTGATTGCGAGTTGCGGCATGAAATTGCCGCACTCTGAATGACATTAACAGCAGCCGAAGCGCATTAAGCTCGGCTGCTTTATTTTTTGTCCGACGGTTGCAGTAAAGTAACGGTTACCGAAAGGATAAATTATGACAAACAACCCCATTTTCAAGGGCGCCGCAACCGCGCTCATCACCCCTCTCACCGAATCCGGCATCGACTTTGACGCCTTCGGCAGACTCATTGATTGGCAGATCACCTCCGGTATCGACGCACTTGTCGTCGCGGGAACGACGGGCGAATCCTCCACGCTTACGGACGAGGAGCACCGTGACGCGATTCGCTTTTGCGTTGAGCACACGGCCGGCAGGGTCCCCGTAATCGCAGGCACAGGCTCAAACGACACGGCGTACGCAATCGATCTCACACGCTACGCTTGCGAAGTGGGTGCGGACGCGATGCTCGTTGTTACGCCTTATTACAATAAAGCAACGCAGTCGGGACTTTGCAAAATGTTCACCGCGATCGCGGACGCTTCGACAAAGCCGCTCATTCTTTACAACGTTCCCTCGCGCACGGGCGTGAACATCGAACCGTCCACATACTTAAAGCTTGCGGATCACGAAAACATCGCCGCGATCAAGGAAGCGAACGGCAATATCTCAAAAATCGTCGAAACGGCGGCTCTCGTTGGCGATAAGCTTGACATTTACTCCGGCAACGACGATCAGATTGTTCCCGTGCTTTCCATGGGCGGCGCAGGCGTAATTTCCGTGCTTTCAAATCTGCTTCCGAAAGAAACTTCCCTCATCTGCCACAGTTTCTTTGACGGCAACATATGCAAAGCGGCAAAGCTTCAGTGCGATTATCTGCCGCTTATCAACGCGCTTTTCTCTGAAGTCAACCCCATTCCCGTCAAGGCTGCCATGTCAAAGATGGGATTCTGCAAAAATTATCTCCGTATGCCGCTTTCCGAAATGGAAGACGAGCACGCAGAGATGCTTTACTCGATAATGCAACATCACGGTCTTATCGCGTAAAGCCGACTCATATACATAAAATACAAATCAACCAAGCAAAATAAAGGATATTTTTCATGAAAATCATACTTCACGGTGCGTCCGGACGTATGGGCAAAATGATGGCTGAAACGATAGCTTCGTCCGTTTCCGCCGCAGTTGTCGCGTCTGTTTCGCCGGATTACATCACCGACCCCGAAGCCGGGACGTACAATTCAATCGCGGAATGCCGTGTAGACGCAGACTGTATCGTGGATTTTTCCACACATTCGGCAACTTCTGCGCTGCTCGAATATGCCATCGGTGCTTCCCTGCCGCTCGTCATCGCAACCACGGGGCACACCGAGACAGAGCTTAACGCAATAAAGGCGGCATCGAAGTCAATCCCGATCTTTTTCGCGTCGAATATGTCCGTCGGAGTTGCGGTTTTGGTCGAAATGGCAAAGAAAGCCGCTGCCGCCTTCCCCGACGCGGACATTGAGATCATTGAAGCGCATCACAATCAGAAGTTAGATGCGCCGAGCGGCACTGCGAAAACAATATTCGACGCAATCAAGTCCGTTCGCGCGCATGCGTCGGCAAAGCCGGGCAGACACGGGCTCGAAAAGCGCACAAAAGACGAGATCGGCATCCATTCGATCAGAGCCGCGTCAATCGTGGGCCGTCACGAAGTGATAATCGCGACTTCGGGCGAAACGCTCACACTCACGCACGAGGCGCACAACCGCTCACTTTTCGCAAACGGCGCGCTCTCGGCAGCCCGTTTCATCACAGCAAAGGCGCCGGGGCTTTATTCAATGCCCGACCTGCTCCGTGATTAAAATTCAAAAAGGCGGTATTTCAAAATATGAAAGCAGCTATTTACGGTTACGGCAACCTCGGTCGCGGAGTTGAGACCGCGATCATGCAAAGTCCGGACATTGAGCTTTTCGGCGTTTTCACACGTCGCAATCCGGAAAAATTGAAAATACGCACTAAAGGTGCACTTGTACTCCCCGCCGCAAGCGTGCTTGACTTCAAAAACGACATTGATGTTATGATCATTTGCGGAGGCTCCGCAACGGACTTGCCCGAAATGACCCCCGAAATCGCTCAAAATTTCAACTGTATCGACAGCTTTGACACTCACGCTCTGATCTCCCACCACTTCGCGAATGTTGACGCGGCAGCGAAAGCGGGCGGCAAAGTCGCGCTCGTTTCGGCAGGTTGGGACCCCGGTATGTTCTCGCTGATGAGACTTTTCGGCGAATCCGTGCTTCCCGTCGGCAAAAGCTACACATTTTGGGGGCGCGGAGTAAGTCAGGGGCACTCGGACGCAATCAGACGCATAGACGGTGTTCTTGACGCTCGCCAATACACGGTTCCGGTCGAGGCAGCGCTCAATGCCGTCAGAAACGGCAATAATCCCGAACTGACAACGCGCGAAAAACATACTCGCGAATGCTATGTCGTTGCCGCGCCGGACGCGGACAGGGCGAAAATCGAGCACGAAATCGTGACTATGCCGAACTATTTCGCGGATTACGACACAACGGTGCATTTCATTTCGCAAGAGGAAATGAACAAAAATCACGCTTCTCTCCCCCACGGCGGCAATGTCATTCGTTCAGGAGTCACTGGTGTGAACGGCGAAAATTCGCACACGGTTGAGTTTTCTTTGAAGCTTGATTCAAACCCGGAATTTACCGGTTCCGTGATCGTCGCATACACGCGTGCGGTTCATCGTCTGTCTCGTCGTGGCGAAGTCGGTGCGAGAACCGTTTTCGACATTGCTCCCGCCGAACTTTCGATTCACGACGGTGCATATTTGCGCGAGCATATGCTGTAATTAAGACAAATGCAGAAAGTGACTGAAACTATGTTATCGGATAACATTTCACACACGGAAACGGGTGAGCTGAATTTCGCAAACGTAAGCGTTGAAAAGCTCGCGAAAGAGTTCGGAACGCCGCTATATATTTACGACGAACAGCGAATCATCGACAATTGCCTTTCATACAAAAACGCAATGCAGGAGCATTTTGGTGCCGAAAGCCGTCCCATTTACGCCGGAAAAGCCGCGTCATTTGGATATATTTACAAAATATTGACAAGCCTTGAAATGTCTGCCGACTTTGTTTCGGCCGGCGAAATTTTCACCGCTTGCCGCGCCGGCTTTGATATGTCGCGCGGATTCTTACACGGAAATGCAAAGACAAATGCCGAAATCGACTATGCGATGGAGGTCGGAATCGGCTGTTTTGTAATCGACGGCGAAGACGATCTTCGCGCCGTTGCCAAAGCTGCTCAACATCGTGGCATATGTCAAAACGTCCTACTCAGAATCACTCCCGGCATTGACACTCACACCTACGAAGCTGTCTCCACGGGCAAGGTTGATTCCAAATTCGGTATGCCGATCGCGACGGGACAAGCGTATGAATTTGTAAAAAGCGCGCTCACCGAGTCATCGCTGAATTTGATCGGCTACCACTGCCACATCGGCTCTCAGGTTTTTGACGACGACGCGGACGTCTACACAGACACGGCAAAGGTAATGCTTGATTTCGCGTGCGACATAAAAAATTCGCTCGATTATTTCCCCGAATATCTTAATTTGGGCGGTGGCTTCGGCGTTCGTTACGTTGAATCCGATCCGAAAATCGACATCTGCGCCAACATCAAGCGAATCGCCGACTTCATCAACACCTATTGCGAGCTTCACCGAATCGCAAAGCCGAAAATTCTCATGGAACCGGGGCGCAGCATCGTTGCGGACGCGGGAATGACGCTCTACACCGTTGAAACCGTCAAGCACATACCGGGATACAAATCCTACGTTGCCATTGACGGTGGAATGACGGACAACCCGCGATACGCGCTTTACCGCTCCGCGTACAAGGTTTACCCTGCCGAAAATGCCTCCGAGTGTATGATTTGCGACCTTGTGGGCAAATGCTGCGAATCGGGCGACATAATCCAGCCTGCGGTAACTCTGCCGTCCGCAATTAAGCGCGGCGATATTGTTGCCGTTGCTACTACGGGCGCATACAATTACTCAATGGCGTCAAACTACAACAGGATTCCGCGCCCTGCCGTTGTCATGGTCAAAGACGGATTTGCAAGGCTTGTTGTTCGTCGCGAAACCTACGCCGACATAACTGCAAACGACATTCTCTAATAAAGCAAAAAGAGTAAGTTTTCAAAGGAAAACTTACTCTTTTTATGTATTCGTTAGGAAAGCTTGGTACCGCAATGAGTGCAGAACGACGCGGGAGCAACCTTCGCTCCGCAACCGGGGCAGGTGATCTTTCCGTCATCTTGCTGTTCGGGCTCTTTTTTCACAAGGCTCGCACCGCAGGAGATACAAAATGCCGCTCCCTGCTCCGCAAGCGCACCGCAAGCTTCACAGCGCACGCCGTTTTTGAGCAATTCCTGCTGTTTAACGGAAGCGTCTATCTCCGCCTTGAGCTGCTTAATCGCGCTCATAATGTCGGGAAATTCGGTGGTTTCATCGTTTCCCGCCTTTTCATAGTACGCTTTACCGAGCTGCGTATAAAGATCGTCAAGCTTGCGTTCCAGCTCCTTTTGCTCAAACTGCAATTTTGTACTCTCGGCAAGATTTTTCGCCTTATCGGCAGCATCTTGACCGGATTTTTTTAGTTGTGTCCAAAAATCCATACTGTCTCCTCCGTTATATATTTTTTTCGGTTTTAGAAAACTTTTTTATTGACGGAAACGACACGTCCGCCGTTTTTTCGGAGCATTCCTCCATTATTATGAAGAATGTCACCGCAAGCGCCGCGTACGGCATCGGGCAAAATTCGCCCGGATTGACCTGCGACATAAGGAAAAGTCCACCGTACGAAATCAAAAATATCAAATTCGCATAGCTTCGATTCTTGAAAAATAGGATTAACCTGTCGATTGCCTGATAGCCGTACGCAAGGATACCAACAATGCCGAGACCGCCGATAACCTGCGCGAACCACATATGGTACCAGTTCATCGCACCCTTGACGGGATTATATATGTCGGAGTTGCCCGTGTATCCGATTCCGACGCCGAAGACGGGATTGGACTTGAAATCTTCAACCATACGTTTGATCAAGCCGGAGCGGTATTTGTCGGCAAACACCGATTTTACATCTTCGATAAGGACTTCGAAATTCAAGCCGTCGTCCGTATATTCGGCAGATATTCCCAAAAGCTTTATCGCGCGCGGCATAACAAATGAGACACCGACGAAAATCACGGCAACGATCAAAACGCAAGCCGCGACTTTGAGTAAATTTTTACGCAAAGTGAAAATCCAAATGACAACAAGCGCCGCAAATTCGATCGTTCCCATGAGAAGTCCGCCGCGAGAGCCGGTGAACACGGTGCAGATATACATTAGGCACACGACAAGCATATCTCCGCGACGCTTTCTTGCATAGTAAAGCGGAAACGGCATCGCCAGCATCAAAAATGTGGCAAGATTATTGCTCGAACGAAAATACACAAAGGTATGTGTTCTGCAAAATTCATCCCAAAGCTCAAAATAAAAACGCACGACACAGAAGCAGGCGAGCAAGCCGACTATGTACATGATTTTGACGATCTCCTCTGTCGCGTCATCCGTAAGTTGAGACTTAACAAGCAAATAAAACAGAACCATTCCGATTCCGAGCCCGAACACATAGAACAGTGCCGTGGGACAAAAATATTCCGACGTGCTTATCGTACCGACACCGCCTAAGGTTACCGCTACGGTAACGGCGCAAAGTCCGTAAAAGGACTTGCCTATGCGAATTTTCTTTTTATACTTGACGAAATGAAATATAACGGCAAAAACGGGAGGAATCGCCGCCCACGCCACCGCCAAAAACGCGTCCGCGGAGTTGTAGCATCTGGTGACAAACACCGCAAGTAGCATCGCGGGAAGCATCGCGTCCGTCAGCCTTGATGACATAACGAGCGCGGCAGACACGATGAACACAAACGCAACGGCACCGCCGATTTCGACGTTAAGTAAAATAATAAGAATTGCAAGAAAAAAGAGAACACACGGGTATGCAATTGAAAATGTTTTGTTCTTAAACAAACCGTCAAACATAATTAAGCCTTTCTAAATCAATTGAAGCCACCGTTTTTTGACAAAATTATTTTATGGGGATACGATCGCCCAAATAAGTGGGCTCCGGCATAAATATCGTATACAAAAAGTCCTTGTTTCGTGCGGCAATTTCGCGAAGATCGCGATAGCTCTGTCCTCTGTAAGTCCGCAGATCGGCAGAAACTCCGACGGCGCTGAGCCCCAGCTTTTCCGCAACGTAAAGCGCACGATAAAGGTGATATTTTTGAGTTACTATAATAATTTTTTCAGCGCAAAAGATGTCGCGTGCGCGATAGAGACTTTCATAGGTTGAAAATCCGGCATAATCCGCGACAATATCTTCCTCGGATACGCCGTTTCCGACAAGATAAAGCTTCATAACGTCCGGCTCGTTATAATCTTCACGGGAATTGTCCCCGGATACGAGTATTTTCGAAGCCGCACCGGATTTATAGAGTTCTATGCCTGTTTTGAGTCTGTCCTCAAGCATATCGCTCGGAGTGCCGTCGGATTTAACGCCTGCGCCGAGTATCAGTATGCAATCGGCAACTTCGTCGGAAACTTGCTCGACCGAAACGATCGCAGCCTTAGAATCGTTTATAATTTTGGAATTTATCGAAAGAACGGTAATTGCAAAAAAAACTGTAAGCAGTATCGCGACAATAACCGAATTTCGAAGCAAACCGCGTTTATTTTTCATAAATCCGTTCCTCCGACAGAAACACTGCTTTTTCGTCAAACATTTTAACATATTTTTTCGTTGTAATCAATAGCTTCGCTCCATTTTATCCATTTATTCATAAAAGGCTAAAAATCTCTTGCTCGGCAAAAGTTCTTATGCTATACTCATTTTAATGGCATAATGTTTATTTTATACAAATTTCGTCAATCATATATGTCAAACGCAAAAGGAGGTGCGCCGTGAAAAACAAAGCAAAAATCAGTGTTATTGTGCCTGTTTTCAATGCGGAATCTCGCATCTCGGACTGCATTCGCAGCATCACAGACAATTCCTTCCGGGATTTTGAGTTGCTGCTCATCGACGACGGCTCGACGGACGCGTCCGGCTCGATTTGCGACAAATTCGCCACACACGACAAGCGCATACGCGTCATTCATTCGGAAAATCGCGGTGCCGCCGCCGCTCGAAACCTCGCACTTGAAATATCGAACGCCGAATACGTCGCTTTCATAGACGGCGACGACTGCGTAGCTCCCAATTATTTCGAAATTCTGCTTCGCAAAATAGAAGAAACCGAGGCAGACGTCGCCTGCTGCAATTTCGTTCGCATCGAATCGGATAAACGCCTGCTCCCGATTCATGTTTTACACGACAGAAGCGTCATCGGCGTTGATTCCGCGATGCGCGACATAGCGGAAAGGCGCGAATTTTACTGGTCGAACGTCTGCTGTAAGCTGTTTCGCAGAAATGCGATAGGCTCGCTTCGTTTTTCGCCTTTACGTTACGGCGAGGACGGAAAATTTATGTTCGATTTCCTCCTGAGCGGCAAAAAGTCAGAGCTTATCGACTATTGCGGATACATTTATACCGTCGGAAGTTCAAGTGTAACATCCGCAAACACTGCCGACATATCGCGTCGGAAAGACGAGCTATCGCTTGCAAAGCACAAGCTTGACTTGCTTCCGTCAAAAGAAGCGGACATCGTTCGCGCGTTCGTCAACGAATACGCCAAAAGCATCAACGGTCTTGCGTATGCGGCTTCTCTTTCGAACGCCTCGTCGGATATTCGCGCAGAGATCCGCTCTCACATAGATTCGCTTGAAAATTTCGACGATTTGACGTTAAAAAATTCGATTTTGCTCCGTTTATACAGGCGAACTCCCACCGTTTACAAGGCGCTTGCTCTCTTGCATCTCTTGAAAAGTCGCTTTCACTTTCCCTCTGCTAAAGAAACAGTTGCAAAGCTTATCCCAATCGGCAACGTGATTTTGCTCGAAAGCTACCCTTGCATGGCGGACAGCACCAAAGCCGTATTTGACAAACTGATAGCCGACGGCTTAAACAAGCACTACCGCTTTTACTGGATTTCCTCGCCCCACAAGCTTCAAGCGCCGAAGCTGCCGAATGTCAGAATCGTCGGTGAATCCGGACTGCGGTTGAAGCTCATAAAAGCGCGTGCAAAAGTTATAATTTCAAGCAATCGCCCCATTCCGAAGCTGAAAAACTCGCAATATTCTCTGTTCATCACGCACGGTGCCGCGATCAAACGCATGCGCTCGTATTCTCTGCCCGACGGCATCGACGAAATAATCGTTTTGTCCGAGTCGCTTCGCATTTCGGACGCAGTCGCCCACGGCTTTTTCCCATCAAACGCTTATGCACTTGGGCTTCCGCGCAACGACGAGCTTTTACTGCCGAAATCGGACGCACACAAGCTCTTTCCGGACGTAAATTTCAAAAAATTGATATATTGGCTCCCGACATACCGCCATCACAAGGTCACGGGTGAGGTCGCGTCGGACACTCGACTTCCGCTCATTCACTCACTCGATGACGCGGAGGCGATCAACGCTTGCGCGGAAAAGCACGGACTGCTCGTTATCGCAAAGCCGCACTTCGCGGATGACCTTTCGGCGGATGAGTTCGGCGGTCTTTCCAATCTTCGCTTTATAAACGAGGTTTTTCTCGCCGAAAACGGCATATCAAATTATGCTCTTTTGCGTTCCGCGGACGCGCTACTCACGGATTATTCATCCGTATATTTCGATTATCTCATACTTGACCGACCGATTGGCTTGATTTGGGAGGACGTTGACGAATATCGTGCGCGCGAAGGCTTCGGCATTGATGTCGAACGATTTTTATGCGGCGGAGAAAAAATATATTCTAAAGAAGAACTTTGCTCCTTTTTCGATAGAGTTTCCGCAGGCACGGACCTTCTTGCAGCCGAGCGCGCACGTATCTCGTCCGAGCTTCACGACAGAGAAAACACCGGTCGCTCGACTGAACTTGTCGCGCAAAAAATCATTTCTAAATTTAACGGAGTCCAAAAATGAAATCTTCGATTTTTCGCTCCGAGCGACGCGTCGGGGTTATCCTCTCATATTCGCAAACTGCGCTGAGCATCCTCATCGCGCTCATTTATATGCCAGTTGTGCTGAGCATTCTCGGCAAAAGCGAGTACGGGCTTTATCAAACTGTCGTGTCCGTCACGGCAACGCTTTCCGTTCTCGACCTCGGCTTCAACGGCGCATACACGCACTTTTATTTCAAACAAAAAAGTCAAGGCGAGGAACAAGTGGCGCAGTTGAACGGACTTTTTTGCATCGTTTATTCAATTTTGGGGACAGTCGCGTTTTTGTGCTGTATGTATCTGACGCGCAGGCTTGATTTGATTTTCGGGGACGCACTTTCCGATTCCGAGCGAAAAAAAGCCTCCGTTATGTTGCTTTTTCTCGCGTTCAATCTGCTCACTGACTTCATCTCGGGCACTTTTTCAGCTTACATCAAAGCGCAGGAAAAATTCATTTTTTCCGAGCTTCTTTCGCTCGTGCGGACGGCGGCAAGCCCAATGCTTCAGTTTCCCTTGTTGCTTTTGGGGTACGGCTCCGTCGGAATAACCGTCGCGCGTTTCGCGGTCAATGTCCTTTGCAACGCAGCGATCATCGTTTTCACCGTTTACAAGCTGGGCTTCAGAATTCGTTTTTCTCGTGGGATGCAAAAAACGTTTTTCGGCATACTTTCATTTTCGTCGCTGATTGCACTGAACATGGTTGTCGATCAGATCAACTCCAACGTGGACAACATCATTCTCGCGCGACTCTGCGGCACGGCGGAGGTCGCGGTCAACTCCGTCGGCGTTATGATCGCGTCTTATTATACGATGTTTTCAACTTCCGTATCAAAAGTTTACACGCCGCAAATTCACCGCATAGTAAGGGAAACCGATGCTTCATCACAAAGATCGGCTCTGACGGACATTTTCACGCGCGTCGGCAGAATACAGTTTATGGTACTGATGCTCATTCTTTCCGGATTCGTTATCTTCGGACGCGATTTTATAACGCTGTGGACAGGTGACGGCTTTAACGACGCGTACGCGGTATGCCTTTTGCATATGATACCGTCTTCAATTCCGCTCATTCAAAACGTTGGAATCGAAATTCAGCGCGCCAAACGCAAGCACCACTACCGCGCGTTCATTTATTCGGGGATGGCTCTTGCAAACATTGCGCTGACTCTCTTGCTTTCGCCGAAATTCGGTGCCGTCGGTGCAGCTTTTGCAACGGGAGCGGCGACTTTTATCGCCAACGGCATTATAATGAACGTCGTCTATCACAAAAAAATCAATCTTGACGTTTTTCGATTCTGGAAAAGCATTTTTTCTTGCGTTCTCGGTATGCTTCCTCCATTCGTCATCGGATGCCTGATTTTTTTATTTGCGGAGCTTTCGTCGTGGGAGGCTCTCGCATCGATGATCGTGATTTACACCGTGACATACGTTTTGTCCGTGGCGCTGATCTCGACAAACGGCGAAGAAAAAGCTTATTTCAAAGATATTTTGGAAATCAAACGTAAAAAAAGCCGTCCGTAGACGGCTTTTTTGATGCCATTTATTATGCTTCCGCGATAACTTCGATTTCAACCAAAACTCCCTTGGGAAGCGTCTTTACCGCGACACAGGAGCGTGCCGGTTTGGACACGAAATACTGTTCGTAAACAGCGTTAAACGCCGCAAAATCCGCCATATCAGCAAGGAAGCACGTCGTTTTCACAACCTTTGCAAAAGACGTTCTCGCTTCGCTGAGTACAGCCTTGAGGTTCTTGCAGACCTGATGTGTCTGATCCGAGATATTGTCACCCGAAACATCGCCGGTAACGGGATCTATCGGAATCTGTCCCGACGTATACAGCATAGATCCGATAAGCTTCGCCTGAGAGTACGGGCCGATTGCGGCAGGAGCTTTATCCGTATGAATCGTCACTGCGGACGACGCATTGGCTTTATTATACGCCTCGATGATCATATCGGTAATTTCGTCGGGCGTGTGTGAAGTGCTGTCCAAAACGAGATCGTAATTATTTTCGTCGGCATAGTCAACCCCGTAAATCGAAACGAAGCGTTCTCTTTCCAGTCTGCCGCGTTCGGAAACGGATTCCTTCGCTTCCTCCACCGTCTTGAAGCTTTCGACATCGCCTCGTTTTGCTTCCTTAATTCTGCGTGCCGCTTCGTCAATGTCAACTTTAATAAACACACGTAACGCATTGTGAGCGAAATGCCATGCCATTCTCGAATCGAAAATAATATTTTCCTTTTCAATGGATTCGCGCACAACATCGTCATCTATATAATGGTCAAGCGCGGGATCCTCCATTGATCTTCTGTTAAGCTCAAGTGTCGTTATTCCGAGCTCGTCCGCCTTGCGTCGCTGTACTTCGCCTGTCGAATAAATCGGAAATCCGAGTTTTTCGGAAAGCATTTTGGCAACCGTTGATTTACCGCTTCCGAGGTTCCCCGTAATCGCAATATGCATTGTTATGTCCATCCTTGTTTTTTATTAAAAATAATTATATCACAGTCCGGCATGATATGTAAAGCGATATTTATCGTTATGTGTCACTTTTGTTGACAGCTTCCTCGAATAAGAAACGAATTTCGTCATTTGCGTACACTACAGCTTGAGTTTCCGTGAGGAAATAGTCCGCGCACGATTTGGCAATCGGTCCGTGCGAGCCGAATATGACGGTGCCGGAGCATTGACAAATGTCAAGCGCGAGCGTGAAAATTTCGCTTTCATGCACGGACGAGCCGATGTAAGTTGTTCTTTCGCCCTCGCTTTCAATCGAAAGAACGAGCGTTGGGTGTACCGAACGTTCGATATACGCTTCGGCGGTATCTATGAGAATGTCGCCGTATTCGACTTCGCTTCCGTAGTCATAGGTGACAACTTCTGCGCTGTATTCTTCCGCAATTGAAACAAGTGACGCGTAAATTTCGTTCTCATCCTCGCTTTGCGGTGTCGGCAAGATCAATTTTTCGATATATTCGGATGAAAAAAGCTTCTTAACCGTATTTATATGCCGTCTGTGCAAATGCGTCAGCATAAATGCATCGACGTCGGCGCGAAGCTCCTCGTTAGCTATCTCGACGAGCGACAGCGGAACATAGCTTCCGCCGTTTGATATATCGATAACAAGCGCGGATGCTCCGTCCGTCAAGACAAAACCATCGTTTGTGCCGCTGTTCAAAAAACGAACCGAGTTTGCGTCGTAATTCAAGCTGTAACCGACGGAAATCGCCGCTGTCGCGATAAAAATCGCAACTGCCGCCGTGCCGGCAATGCGCGCACCTCGTTTCGGAAGCAACAAAACCAGCATTATGCAAATTATCAACGCAACTGACAGTATCGCCGTAACCGCATCCGA
Organism: uncultured Lachnospiraceae bacterium; assembly: GCA_964456045.1. Classification (GTDB taxonomy): domain Bacteria; phylum Bacillota; class Clostridia; order Oscillospirales; family CAG-272; genus DTU064. Next base: position 4,783 of record CAYWAD010000023.1, on the reverse strand, counting down.
AGTCGGCAAAAGCAGCTCCGCGCCGTCAATTTTCGCGAGAAGCGCCGCAAACTTGGTTGTCAGTCTGCAAAGCCATGACGTCGGATATTGAAACAACGCCCAGAGCGTGGGCAAGCGAAAGCTCACAAGCGCAAATGGAATCAAATACATTATCGCCGTGATCGGGATCGACAAAATTACCGTGGCGACGGGCGCCAAAAGCGATATTCGTCCGAAACATATCCACATAACGGGCATTGTGAAAATCAAAGCGTACAGTGACACAGCGAAACTGTAACAAACGAAGCCGAGCACCGACGCAAGAATTCCGAAAAGGCGTCCTTTTTCATTGATTTTCGATAAAATCGCGTTCAGTTTCGGAAACGCAGACTCGGACGCGACGATGCACGCAAGCATTGCGGCAAACGAGAGCAAAAGTCCCACATCCGCCGCGGCAAACGGGAACACAAGTATGATACCGCCGACGGAGAGAAAAAGCGAAGTTATTCTGTCCGGCTCTCTGCCGAAAAGATACGCAGCACGGTATAAAATCAGCATCAGTCCGGCTCTCAGCACCGACATTGAAAATCCGGCAAGACCCATATACGCAAAAGCGGCGCAGATGATAATCACGGTTTGCGGTGTTTTATGCATTCGAAGCTTTTTTAGCAAAAGCTCCAAACCGCCGACAATTATCGAAAGATGCATACCGCTTACGGCGAGCAAATGCGAAACTCCGATATAGGAAAAATCGCGCCTTACCGTGCCGTCAAGCGAAGAACGGTCACCGACAAAAAGCGCTTGCATAAGTCCGCAGTCACCTCCGGACAGCTCCGCAGACACAGCCAAAACCGCGCCGATACGTTCGCGAAGTGCGTCGATTTCGTATAGGACACTCTTTTTTTGATCTTCGATTTTGAGCGTATCCGCCGCCTCTGCGACGGCAAGCCCCGTCACTCCTTTTGCAAAACCGTTGGTTTTCAGGTCATACGCGCCTTCATCCGTCAGCTCGTCGAAAGTGACCGTAACGGAAATAACATCACCGACGGAAAGATCGGCGGAAAATTCGGTTTCAAGCCGTATGCGAAGGTTGATTTTGTGTCCGTTCACGGCAAAAACATCCGCAATGTAAGCTCCGCTGTAAACCGTTTCGGATTTGACCTCCGTTATCTCGGCTTCGATTTCGGCAGACGTTCCGACAAGCTCCTTTGAAGTTATAATTTGCTTGTCTACGTTAAAATATACGTTCAATGCGGAAACGGCAACGGCAATCGCCGTCAAAATCAAAAAAGCCGAAATCGTTTTTATTCGTCCGTTCCGTTTTCTCAAGATAACAAGCATCAACGTATACATAATTGCCGTCGCAAAAGCGACGGCAATTATGATCGGTTTGTATTTTACATCAATATTTACAAACAATACGGACGAAAGTATGAACACCGCGAAGAAAACCGCGACAGGTCTGTTTTTGAACGCCGTCATACCGCCTTTGCGAGTTTCTTGCGGCTCACAAGTGACGTGAGTGCGGAAACGATCACATAAACCGTGAGGTTTACGGCGACGACAGCCGCGCCGACGGGCAAATCAAGCTCGCAAGCAAGTACAAAGCCCAAAACAAAGCAGAAAACGGAATGAAGCGCGGCGGTGATTATAACGCCCTTGAAGCTTTTTCTGACGCGCATAGCGGTCAACGCCGGGAAAACAATGATCGCGGAGATCATAACCGAGCCGATCATCTTCATGCCGACAACCACCGTAACGGAAATGAGCGCGGAAATGAGCAGATTATAAGCCTTGGCGCGGATACCTGTCGCGGCGGCGAAATTTTCATCAAAGGTGACTGCGAAAATTCTGTTATAGAACAGAACGAACACAAGGATAACCGCAACGGAAAGCGAGATTGAAAGGTAGAGATCCTTGTCCGTGAGAGTCAGGACAGATGCCGAACCGAAAAGGCTCGAACACATATCGGACGTGTAGCCGGTTGTCATGCTGAAGATGATGACGCCGGTCGTGATCATCGCCGTTGAAACGACTGCAATCGCAGCATCTCCGCCCATTTTGCCGCGTTCCGAAATATGCATCAGCAAAAACGCCGTCAGCATAACGATCGGAATCGAGATTTCAAGCGTGAAATTGCCGGTTGAATCGAGCAAGGTTGCGACGGCGAGCGCGCCGAAGCCCGCGTGAGCAAGTCCGTCACCGATCATAGACATTCTGCGAAGCACCATTGTAACTCCCAGGATCGACGCCGAAAGCGAAACAAGCACGCCGACCGAGGCGGCTCTGAATATTATCTTAAAAAGGATCGGAGACGAAAGCATTTCTATAATATTCATACATTACCTCCGTTTTTGTAATTCGCCCAGACGTCGGACGCAAGATAATCCTCTTTTTTTCCGAAGAAAAGCGGAGATTTTTTCATGTGCAGAATATGTGAAGCGGATTCGCTCACGGCTTCGAGGTCGTGAGAGACCATGATCACCGTTATTCCGTGCTTTTTGTTAAGCTCGGAAATGACGGAATAAAGTTCTGCCGTCACAACGGGATCAAGCCCTGCGGCAGGCTCGTCAAGCAAGAGTATATCCCCTGCGGCGACAAACGCACGCGCAAGCAAGACGCGCTGCTGCTGACCGCCCGAAAGTTCTCGGTAGCTTTTCTTTGCGATGTCATGTATTCTCAGCGCCGTCATCGCTTCGCAAACGCGATCGCGCTCATGCTTCGTATAAAACGGGCGCAAGCCGCCGCGTCCGAGGCAACCGGATATGACAACCTCATATACGCTTGCGGGAAAATCGCGCTGTACCTCGGTTTTTTGCGGCATATAGCCGATACTGCGGCTTGTTAAGCCGTCGCCGTAAGTAATAGAGCCGGAAACGGGCTTAACAAGCCCCACAAGCCCTTTGACAAGCGTTGATTTTCCGGTACCGTTCTCTCCGATAATATACAAATAATCCCCCTTTTCAACGGAAAAGGTGACATTTTCCGCCGCGACGGTACTTTCGTATCCGAATGCGGCATTTTCACATTTTATAAGTGCCATTTCAACTCCGATTTTCAGTTAAGTGCCAAACGCAGATTTTCCGCGTTTTGTCTCATCAAGTCAACATACGTTACGCCGTCGCGAAGTTCATCCGCAGTCACATTGTGGCAGGAATGAAGCGTCAAAATCCCGCATCCCGTCGCCTCTGAAATAAGCTTTGCCGTTTTGCCGTCCGAATTTTCGATAATGAAAACATATTTGATTCCGTCCTCCGTAACTTTGGTTGTCATCTCGGAAATAACGGAAGCGGACGGTTCCTGACCAACCGAGCACCCGGAGAGCGCGGCGGTATATGTCATCCCGTATTCGTTCGTAAGATACGCAAACGGGAACCTGTCCGCGACGATGATTTCGTTTCGCTCGCTTTCGGAAACGACTTCACGGAAAAGTGCGTCCACAGCGTCAAGCTCAGCGATGTACGCTTTCGCGTTTGCTCTGTAAAAGTCCTCATTTTCGGGATCAAGTTCGACTATCGCTTCAAGGATGCCGCAAAGCATTTTTTCCGCATTCACCGGAGACGTCCAGATATGCTCGTCCTCGGAATGCTCGTCGTGATCGTGGTCGTCGTGATCATGATCGGCTTCGACCGTTTCGGTTACAAACTGCGCCGAAGCAAGCAAGTAAACGTCCGCATCCTTGAGCGATTCGGACATTTTTTCCGCCCATTCGTCAATGCCGTTGCCGGTATAAATGAAAAGATCCGCTTCGCTCACCTTTTTTATATCGGACATTGACGGCTCGTAGGTGTGGCTTTCCGATTCGGGCGCAAGCAGCATACTTACATCGGCACGTTCGCCCGTGATTGCTCGCGCAAAATCGTATTGGGGGAAAATCGTGGTTATAATAGTCAGTTTGTCATCGTCCGTGACGTTTGAATTCGCGTCCGAGCAAGCCGCAAACGACAAAAGAACCATAACAAACGCAAGAAAAACAGCGGTGTATCTCATATTTTATCCTCACATTTACCGCAAATGCCGTATATCGTCGTCTGTGCGGCATCAACGCTGAAGCCGTGTTCCGCTTTCAGATGCTTGACAAGCTCGTCGATTTCCTCGCAATGGGTATGAAAAAGCTCGCCGCAGCGTATGCATCTCAAATGAAAATGCAAATCCTCCTCGCAGCAGTCCGCGTACTGATATGTAGCGCTCTTTCCATCTCCGGTGTGAAATTTTTTCAGCTTGTTTTCTTCCGTGAACGCAGAAAGAGTTCTGTAAACCGTGGCATCGCCTATGTCGAGCCCGCTTTCGGCGATTACCTCCTTAACGGTGAAGCACCTGTCCGGATTATTCTTAAAAAAATCATATAGCAGCGCCCTTTGGCGCGTGGAATATTTCATATTTCCGCCTCTGATTTGATAATTATTATCATTTTATATCATTATACCACACATTCCGCCTCATTGCAAGCAATTTGATAACTATTATCATTTTATTTTAAACTCGTATTTTATTGACTTTTTCCCTATATGGTGATAAAATTCGTGTGTGCAAAATCGGCACATAAAATCTGAAAAGGCACGATACATATTGACCGTGCCGAATGGGGAATTTTTTATGAAATATGATGTAATCATAATCGGTGCAGGTCCCGGCGGAATTTTTTCCGCTTACGAGCTTGTTTCCAAAAATCCGTCTATGAATATTGCCGTTTTCGAAGCAGGTCACGAGCTTAAAAAACGTCGCTGCCCGATCGACGGTGACAAAGTAAAAAGCTGCATAAAATGCAAGAGTTGCTCGATCATGAGCGGATTCGGCGGCGCAG
>CAYWAD010000022.1:0-18340 GCA_964456045.1 uncultured Lachnospiraceae bacterium | reverse complement strand
CTGCCGAAAGACCGAAAAATGGAAGCATACCAGTATTCCGGGGAGCTTAGAGCTTTTTGCGCAAGCCGCATGGGTTCCAACTGGGCAACGGAAACGCTGAAAAAGATGTATGATGTTATCGGCAGAACATATCTGTTTGAAGCAAGGGATATCTTTGACAGCTATTGCATCTATCTGGAATGGGACAGAGAGCCAGAGAAGAAATTTTATCAGCCCAGACGCAGGGTTTTGAAAGTCCTTGCGGATGACCTGCAAGACCTTTATTACAACAAGTTGGATTTCTTGGGGATTAGCTTACCAGCTCGTGTGGGAAAATCTACTCTTTGTATATTCTTCCTAACATGGTTGATGGGCAACAGACCGGACAAGGCATCCGTTATGACCGGGCACTCCGACAAGCTGACCAGTGGATTCTACGGTGAAGTCTTATCCATCATCACAGACCCGACAACGTACAACTGGCAGAAAATCTTCCATGACGTGAAACTGGTTGATAAGAGCGCAAAAGACGAAAGCGTTGACCTGAACACTAAAAAGCGCTTTCCCACGCTGACCTGCCGCTCCATTGGCGGCACTTTGACTGGTGCAGTTGAAATTGGCGAAGGTGGAGTGCTGTACAGCGATGACTTGATTGAGGACTTGGAGGAAAGTCTGAACGTTGAACGTCTGAACAGCAAGTATGACGCATACCTGAACCAGTTGAAAGACCGTAAAAAGCAGGGCGCTTTGGAATTGATGGTCGGTACACGCTGGAACGTGCTTGACCCTCTGGGCAGGATTCAGGCACAGTATGCGGACAATCCGAGATATCGGTTCCGGGTCATTCCTGCTGTTGATGAAGATGGGCATAGCAATTTCAACTACGATTATGGCGTTGGCTTTGATGATGCGTACTATGCGGATATGAAGGCAAGCATTGACGATGCTACATGGTGCGCAAAGTACATGGGCAAGCCTTACGTCCGTGAAGGTCTGCTTTTCCCGGCAGATGAACTGCGATATTACAATGGCGTTCTGCCGGATGGAGAGCCCGACCGGAAGCTCATGGTGCTGGATATTGCGTGGGGCGGCGGTGACTTTACCTCTGCACCGATTGCTTATGTGTACGGCGATACCGTCTTTGTCCACGATGTAGTATTTAACAATGGCGATAAGACCGTTACAAGACCGGAAGTTGTCGGCAAGATTATCAGCAACAAGCTCAATATCGTTCGAGGCGAAGCAAACAATGGCGGTGATGAATATTGTGAAGCCGTTGACAGTGAGCTGCGCAAGCAGGGCTACCATTGCAGCGTGAGAAGCCAGAGAGCGCCCAGTGGACAAAGCAAAGTTTCGAGAATCATCCAGTATGCACCGGATATCAAGAAGTTCTATTTTGTGGACGAGAATCACCGGAGCAAGGAATATAATTCCTTCATGGAACAAGTCACAATGTTTACTCAGCTTGGTAAAGTTGCTCACGATGATGCACCGGATAGTTTGGCCATGCTTGCGGACGAACTGTATAACGGAATCAGCAAAATCGAAGCTGTCAAGCGCCCTTTTTAAAATAAGATTTTAATAGCTACACTATATGTTGTAGTGTACACGTTTCAAATTCAACCCATTTTGTGGTATAATAGATATAGGAAGTTTCGCTTGCACTTCCTTTAGTGCGTCAGTTCATCGAAAGTTTTGTTCATTTGCCCTTTGGTGACAACTCCCCATAATGATGCACCTCCTTTTCTGCGCCCAGTGTTGGGTTTTTCCTTTCTTCTCAGCACTGGGCAATATGTTGTGTTTGTGCAATGGCAGCACGTCCGGCTCATAACCGGATTCATGGAGGTTCGATTCCTTCACACAGCACCACGATTCCCTCTTATTGTTTCTCATGATATGAACCCTATTCCTGTTATTCCCGGCTCTTTCTTGTTAAAGTTTTTGCATTTTTCTTTTTCAAGAAAGCAATAGGGCGATGCAAGCCGGGTTTTTACCACAGGATGGAGCAGCTGGTAGCTCGTTAGGCTCATAACCTAAAGGTCGTGGGTTCAAATCCCACTCCTGTACCCAAAGTCGTGTCCACCGACAGCAGAGGCTTGGATGCGGTGTGCGTTATCCGTCCGACAACGTACCGCACGATTGCAAGTGCGTAAGTTTTGCAATAGGTTCCAGCTGGTTGTCCTGAACAGCCAACTTCCACATATCAAGATTTTGCGAAAGGAGCATTTGATGCTGCAAGAGATACGTTGTCCTTGCCATAAGAAGGACGGCAGACCGTGCAAGCGATATCTTGGCAAGGTAGATGGGCAGTACTCGTTCAAGTGCCCCTACTGTAAAGGCAAGATTGAAGGGAATACGGTCGAGGGATGGATGAAGATAGTCCATCCGGCTGAAAAGTAAATATAAAGCGCAATAAGCGCAGTGAGATGAACCATTACGGTTCGTTTTGCTGCGCTTTTTATTTTTGCCGGGAAGGGAAGGAATATGCGATACGGTGTCCCATATCGGGGAAGTAAAAATAAAATAGCCGAATGGGTAGTATCAAATCTTCCTGAAGCTGATACATTTGTTGACTTGTTTGCAGGTGGCTGTGCTGTCACTCATGCGGCAATGCTTTCAGGCAAGTTTAACAGATTCATCGTAAACGATTTGTCAGATGCGCCAAAAGTGTTTTGTGACGCAATCAACGGAAAATTCAGAGATGAAAAACGATGGATTAGTCGAGAGGATTTTTTTCGGTTAAAAGATGCAGACCCTTATGTGTCTCTTTGCTGGAGCTTTGGGAACAATAGACGGGATTATCTCTACTCGAAAAAAATCGAGCCGTGGAAAAAGGCGTTGCATTACGCAAGAGTGTATGGCGATACGTCTTTGCTCCGTGAGTTTGAGATTGAATCAGACGGAAGCAGACTGGATATAAAGGCGCACCATGATGAATATGCTGCAAAATTCTCAAACTGGATGAAGATTAGCGGCACGGTGTATGGCGCTGAAATGTTACAGGGCTTGCAAAGTCTGGAAAGGCTGCAAAGTCTGGAAAGGCTGGAAAGGCTGCAAAGTCTGGAAAGGCTGGAAAGGCTGCAAAGTCTGGAAAGGCTGGAAAGTGATTATCGCAAAGTGGAAGTCCCATACGATGCGATTGTGTACGCTGACCCGCCATACAGAAATACTAATTGTACTGGCTATATAAGTGGGTTTAACACAAGAGAGTTTGACGAGTGGCTGAAGGCCGTTCCCTTCCCTGTTATTGTGAGCGAGTACACGGCACCTTCTGGATGCGTTGAAATTGCTCGAAAGCACAAGAAGCCGACAATGGGAACGGGAAATAAAGGCGGTTGTGCGGAGGAAAAGTTGTTCGTGCAAGAACGGTTTCTGGACGAGTACAACTGGAGAATGAACCGATAACGGAAAGGAGGAGTGTCGACGATGGAATATCAAGTGATGCAGAACAAAATTCTTAAAGCACCTATGACTGGTCGCAGGGGAATTGAAATCTCTGATAGCGCTGTTGATGCAGGGAATATCCTGAATGTACTGGGCAGGACGGAAGCTATATTTGCGCTGAACCGTGCCGAAATCCGGTGGCTGCATTGGTATTATCTCGGCGATCAGCCTGTTTTGAACCGGACGAAGGAATATCATTCCGAAATCAACAACAAAATCGTTGAGAACCATGCAAATGAATGTGTCAGTTTTTATACCGGATACATGAGCGGCACTCCCTGCTCTTATGTGCGTTCTGAAACGTCCAAAAGTGACGGTGACGAGATTGCAAAGTTGTCCAATGCTCTGCAATACGAGGGCAAGGATTCACAAGACCGGCAGCTCTGGCAATGGATGTTGGAATGTGGACAGGCGTACAGAATCGTCCTGCCGGATAAGGGCTTTCAGGGGAATTACCCAGATGAAACGCCTTTGCTGGTAGATATCCCTGACCCGGACATGGCCTATGTGGTCTACAATTCCGGGATTGGACACAAGCCGATTGCCAACGTTCTGCATATTCCTCAAAACCACGACAAAGACCTGAATGACCTTATCGTGGTATACACGCCCAATGTGTATTTCGAGGTCAAGAACGGCAAGGTTATTAAAGCCCAGGCACATTCTCTTGGGATGCTGCCGATGGTTGAGTATCGGTTAAACCCGGAACGGATGGGCCTGTTTGAGCCTGCAATCCCGGTTTTGGATGCAATAAACGGTCTGGAGAGCAACCGTTTGGATGGCGTGGAACAGTTCATCCAGTCCATCATGGTGTTCACCAACTGCCTTGTTGATAAGGAAGCACTAGAACAGGTCAAGGAATTGGGTGCAATGTGCCTGAAATCTACGTCCGGTATGCCTGCATCCGTCAGCCAGATAGCAAACGAGCTTGACCAGCAGCAGAGCCAGACCTTGCTTGACTCTATGTTGAATGTGTACCGGAGCCTAACTGCCATGCCCAGCGCAACCGGTAGCGAAAACGCAACGTCTGATAACGTTGGAGCTGTCATTGTCCGCAATGGCTGGAACCATACAGAAGCAAGAGCGCAGCAGTACGAGAATATGTTCAAGTATTCCGAACGGCAGAGCCTGTCTGTAATGCTGAAAATCCTGCGTGATACGGTCGGGTCTGAGTTGATGGCGAGCGATATCAATATCAAACTGCCACGCAGACAGTATGACAATCAGCAGAGCAAGGTTCAGGTTTTTGCTCAAATGCTCCAGCAGACGATTGACCCACAGCTTGCATTTGTCATTCCAGGGCTGTTCCCTGACCCTCAGGCAGCCTATGAAGCGAGCGTTCCGTTCCTTATCGCAAGCGGAAAGCTGGGTGAGGACGGCAATGCGCCGAAACATCAGGAACCGGTTGATGAGCAGGAGTCGGACATGGATGAAAATCCGGCTGAAAACAACACAGATACAGAGGATAAATAATCCTTTGGAACATAATCGAACGTTAAAATCCACGAAATGAAAGGATGGATAACGATGTTAGTTGAAATTTCAAAAATCAATCACGAAGAATGCGTTGTTGTTACGAGCTTGGATGTTGCTGAAACATTCGGCAAAGAACACAAAGACGTCTTAAAAGCAATCCGTGAACTTGGGTGCAGTGAAGAATTTAATGAGCGCAATTTTGCGCCCATCTCCTACACTGACTCGATAAATCGAAAGAAGCCAGCTTTCGCAATGACTCGGGACGGATTCACCATGCTGGTCATGGGATTTACTGGTGAAGCGGCAATGCGATTCAAAGAAGCGTACATCAAGCAGTTTAACGCAATGGAAAAAGCTTTGCGTGGTAAGCTGATTGAGCGTGAAAAGGGGATTGCAGTCAGGCAGGCTCTTACGAAAGCCTTGCAGCAATCCACTGAGAACGAGAGGATGCACGGACACGCATATTCCAATTACACCAATTGCATTTACAAGACATTATTTGGAAAAGATGCAAGCCAGCTCCGAAAGGATTTTGGAATCGGGGCAAAAGACAATCTCAGGGATTGCTTTTCTTCTGAAGAGCTTGCTGCCGTCCAGTCCATGGAACGGCTTGTGAGCGGCCTTGTTGATTGCGGATGGGAATACGCCGCAATCAAAGAATTTATCTCAAAGAACAATGCACACAATCTGCTGTGCGCATAAGTAAGATTCAATCCGCGAATGCGGACTGATATATTCCGGCAGGGAAGTCGGGATACAAAATTCGCAGCGTTGCAGGGAAGCAACGGTAAAAAAACGCAGGAGGAATAATACGATGAAACTCAATGCTTTGCTTGGTGATGCGTACAAAGATGGCATGACCGCCGAAGAAATCATTTCTGCGCTGGAAAAGGTTGCTGACCCCAACGCTGAAATCGAAAAGCTGCGCAATGCGGTGACGAAAGCTAACAGTCAGGCTGCTGATTTCAAGAAGCAGCTCACCGCAAAGAGAACTGACGATGAAAACGCTGCACAGCAGCGTGCAGATGAACTTGCAGATTTACAACGTCAGCTCAAAGAGTTGCAGGATTCCAATTCTGCACTGCTCCGGGAAAAGACCCTTGCCAATTATCAGGCAGAGTTTGTGAAGCAGGGTTACGACACGGAGTTGGCTGTAAAGGCAGCAACCGCACTGGCAGACGGTGACATGGCAAAGGTGTTTAAGTTCCAGTCGGAATTTATGACCGCCCATGATACCGCATACAAGGCAAGCCTGTTGAAGGATATGCCTACCCCTCCCGGTGCGGATGGAAAAGGCTGCGCAGACAGTGAAGGCGTTGCTTTCGCAAAGAGTCTTGCCCAACAGAATGCAGCAGCAAACAAGGCATCGAGTGACGCAATGAGTGCTTTCCATTAAGAAGGAGGAACACACATGAAGTTTACCCGAAATGAAGTCGTTGGTGCAAGCGATACCATCCTTGCCGCCAATGACTACACCGCAATCCCCATTTGTGTGACGGAGACTGCCGCTGTGAAGGCTGGCTATCCGATGGTTCTGTCTACTGGCAAGAAGGCCGAAAGCGCTGCAACCGCAGACGGCATTCTGCTGTATGACGTTGACCCGAAGGAAAACCCGAATGGCTCCCTGCTGGTCGCTGGTGTGGTTGACTCTAAGAAGGCTGCAAAGTCCGGCTTTACTTACGACACCGCCGCAAAGACCGCATTGAAGGGCGCTGTGCCCGGCATCGTTCTGACTGGCGTTTCCGCTGAATAAGATAGGAGGTAATACAACATGGCACTGAACATGAAAGAAGTCTTTGCCCCGGCTGCTATTGCTGCCTATTGGACGAATGACCCTACCAACGCAATCCCCTTTGCATCCGATGCACTGTTCCCAGCAAAGAAGAAGGCAGGCCTTGACCTGAAATGGCTGCGTGGTCACAAGGGCGTTGGCGTGTCTCTGGCTCCCAGCGCATTTGACGCTAAGGCTACCTTCCGCACCCGTGAAGGTTTCAAGTTCGATGAGACTGAAATGCCTTTCTTCCGTGAGGGCTATCATCTTGGCGAAAAAGACCGTCAAGAAATCCTGCGTGTTCTGGACAGCAACGACCCCTATGCTCGTGACGTGCTGAACCGTGTCTACGATGACACCGCACAGCTTATCACTGGCGCACGGATTGTTCCTGAGCGCATGATTTGGCAGCTGCTGGCACCGGCAAACGGCACTCCCGGCATTACCATCAAGGCAGAGGGCGGTGCGAACTACACCTATAACTATGACCCCGATGGTAGCTGGAAGAAGTCCAACTGGAAGGAGAACAAGACCACTACTAAGTGGGACGCTCCTACCACTGCTACCCCCATTGCTGACTTGATCGCCGCAAAGAATGCCGTTCTGGCTGCTACTGGTGAGTCTGTCAGCGAAGTTTACATGAACACCACCACATTCCAGAAGATGATTGCAGCCGATGAGGTGAAAAACCGTTTTCTGACGGTCATGCGCACCGCAACCGCTGTGATGATTGACTCTGAAGCTCGTGCTGTCGTGGAAGCCGCCACTGGTCTGACCATCCACCTGTACGACAAGATGTTCAAGGCAGACAAGGACAGTGCTGCTGAAAAGTATCTGCCGGACGGCATGGTTGTCATCACCCCTGCTGGCAAGCTGGGCAATGTCTGGTATGGCACTACTCCGGAGGAAGCTGACCTGATGGCAGGCCAGAGCGGTGCTGCGGTGTCTCTGGTCAACACTGGCGTTGCTATCACCACCGAGATCACCGTACACCCGGTCAACACCAATGTCTATGCGTCTGAAATCGTCCTGCCCTCTTTTGAGCGCATGGATGCTTGCTACTGCATCAAGGCATATTGATGAAAGGAGTCCGGCAGCATGATTAGTGAAGAAGCTGTAAAGCTGGGACGCTATATTGCTCCAGCCCTTGAACGTGACGTAACGGACGAGGACTACGCACTTTTTGACCTGCTGCTGGACTTTGCAAAAGACAAAATATTTGCTCAGGGGTATCCGTTCGGTGGAATGCCGGACGTGTTACCCCGGCAATATCAGTCGTTGCAGATTCGCATTGCAGCGGAGCTTTACAACCACATTGGCGCAAATGGCCAGACGAGTTATACGAACAATGGTATCACCAGAGTTTGGGAAAGCTCAGATGTTGCGCAATCCCTGCTGAATGAAGTTGTCCCGAAAGTAGGAGTAATTGGCTAATGTTTAACGGAAGTCCTTTTGACAAGAGAACGCTTTGGTACTCAAACCCTGTCGGTGAAAAAGAACCTGTTCTTGACGATGAGGGGTACGAGACCGGAGAGAGCGTTCAGGATTGGTCTAAGCCAGCCAAACTGATTTTGAATGTAAGCCCACCGTCTGGTTCGGCTCAGGCAAATCCTTTTGGCGCTTTTACTGATTACAGCCTCGTTGTCAGTTCTTCCAGCAAAAAGCGCAACACTCCACTTTATGAAGGGACGCACGTCTGGTTCAATGCCGACACTTCAAAAGGTTGGAACTACATTGTGGTAAAAGTCGCAGAACACATTACCGATACGCTTTATGCGCTCAAAGAGGTAACGGTAGATGCGCATTAAGGTGAAGCTCAGTGAGTCTGGATTGCGAAAAGCAGCGCAGGAAGTCTTGGACTACAAACTGACATTGCAGAAAAAAGCTGCGGAACTTGCGAAATCCCTTGCCTACAAGGGTCTGGATGTTGCCAAAGTGCGATTTGAAAATGCACAGTATGCTGGCGAAAAAGACGTGGAATGTCGTGTGGAAGAAAACGGCAAGACCTGTCAAATTATCGCTGAGGGCAAAACTGTTGCGTTTATCGAGTTTGGCACAGGCGTAACTCACTCTGGATGGGGAGCGGCTGGAACTGTCGGGCCACTCCCGTTACCGGATAACGTGGGTGAACACGGAACCTACGGAAAAGGCAATGGCGCTCGTAAACGCTGGTATTACTACGGCGAAGCTGGCAACGCTGGCATCCCTGTTGAAGGGAAAGATGGCTTGAACTACACCAGCGGCAATGATGCAGCAATGGCAATGTGGGGAGCGGTTGAAGAAATCGCTTCTCAGGTGGAAGCAACGTGGAGGGAGGTTTGGAATAGTGATTGATTATTTCAACGCCATATACACGGCGCTTGCAAAGGAATTGAGGGATGAGTTCCCCGATGTCTATGTGACAAATGAAATCAACGATAGCAATATCAGTAGGTTTCCTTGCGTCCAGATAGAGGAAAACAGTAATGTTCCTGTCCATCTTGATTCCAACCCACGAAGCAAATATGCTGCGGTGTCTTTGAGAATCCGGGTATATTCCAACAAATCAAGCGGAAGAATAGCACAGGCAAGAGCAATGGTTGATACCGTTGACTCTGTGCTCGAACCGCTGAACTTCTATAGAAAATCGTTTGCCCCGTTGAATGGGCTGTATAACAATTCCGTCTATCGGATTGATTGCAGCTATGGGGCAACAATCGGAGAGGACGGAGTGATTTACCGAAAGTAAGGAGGTAAACATTCATGGCAATTTCCGGTCTGAATACCACCCTGTATTGCGGAGCCACCGAGAACGCATTGGAAAAGCTGTGCGACATCAAGGATGTTCCTGACCTGATTTCCGACCCTAACCTGCTGGACGCAACTACGCTGTCTGACCCGATGCAGGTTCAGATTTTCGGCATCAACCAGTCTGATATCAAGAGCTTTACCGCAAACTATAGTGCGGCAGATTTTGAAAAGGTGTCTAAGTCTGGTTACGATGATACGTCCGACAACAACGAGTCGAAGTATTACGCTCTGAAAATGGGTGATGGTTCCGGCTTTACTTGGCAGGGTATGCATCAGGTTGGCATGTCTGGCTTTGGCGTTGACGAGGTCGTTGAAATGCCCATCAACATTATCATGCTGACCAAGCCGAAGTTCCAGAAGACCTTGACCATCAACGGTTCTTAATCGAGCCTAAAACATTCGCAAATTAAATCAACCGGGGAGAACTGAACATGGTTTTGGTTCTCCCCTACTTATTATAAAGGAGAGACGGTTTATGTCTGCTAAGGTTATCAATCTGACTTCTATTGACGGTGACGTTTACGAGCTGACCTTTACTCGTGAGAGCGCCGAAGCTACTGAGCGTAACGGCTTTGAAATCGGCGAGTTCATGGAGCGTAAGGGTCTGCTGAAGAACAGCAAGGCTCTATTTGAGGGTGCTTTCATTGCACGAAATCGCGGCATTAAGCGCAAGACCGTTGATGCGCTGTATGCAAGCATTGGTGATAAGGAAGGTCTGCTGGGCGTTCTGCTGGAAATGTACATGGAGACCGTCAACAGCCTGATCGGCAATGCGGAGAACTCCGAGGACAAGAATGCAAAAAACGCAACGTGGGAGGTTGTCTAACCGGACAATCTCCAATGCCCGACGATGAGTCGGAAGAGCCGGAACAAAAAACACTTTCGGCACTTTTCCATGAAGTGGAAGCGTATTACCTGTCTATCGGAATGAGTTATAACGAGTTCTGGAGGGATGACCCTAAACTTGCAAAAGTTTATCGGGAAGCTCAAGAGCTGCGCGAAAAACGAGCCAATGTTGAAGCATGGCGCAATGGATTCTATATGTCCTCTGCGCTTGCATCAACGGTCGGCAATATGTTCAGAAAAAAAGGCATGGCTCCAATCAAGTACATGAAACGTCCCCTTCCTTTGACCGAAAAGGAAAAGATGGAACAGGAAATACAAGAGCAGTTTGAAGCTCAGGAAAGAATCAGACGCATGATGATGGCTCTTGTAGAGGAAGGTGATAGCTAATGGAAGACGTGGATATTCAGAGCTTATCGGTTGAGATATCGGTTGACTCTGCTAGTGCGGAACTGAATTTAGGCAAGTTGGCGAACGCTATTGCCAATGTAAGCAAAAAAGGAAACGTTTCTGGCGTTACAAAATCACTTGAATCTTTGACGAGTAAAATATCTGCTTTGAATACTTCAATAGCAGGAACAAGTGGGCTTGATTCGCTTACATCGAAATTGGAAACGTTATCTAAAATTGATGTAAGCTCCACCTCTAGAGGAATCTCTTCTATGTGTAATGCGCTGAAGAAGATTCCTGAATCTATGACTGCATTAAATGGCGTTGATTTCTACGCATTAGGAAACAACATCCAGCAGGTGAGCAACGCTCTTGCGCCACTTTCAATTTTAGATGTGAGCAACATCAAGAGTCTTGGAAGTGCGTTTAATGCGCTGAAGAAGATTCCTGACCTTACGGCAAAACTTGACAATGCAACGCTTGATGCATTTGCAACTGCTTGTGAGAAGATTTCTGTTGCGCTTGTTCCGCTTGAAACCCACCTTGTAAATGTTGGCAATGCCTTTAATCAGCTCCCTGCAAAGCTGAAACAGGTTATTACTGCATCAAACAAGGTTGTGACCACAACGCAAAAGATGCAGAAAGGATACAAGAGTCTTTCCAGTTCTTTGAACAGCACTCTGAAATCTGTTACAGGTTTGTTTGCAGTCAATAAGGTTGCAGATTATCTTGCGAAAACGGCTGACAGCTTTAATGAGTACTACGAAGCTGCAAACTTCTTTGGTGTGTCGATGAAAGAACTAACTGGCGAAGCCAGTGAATTCATTGGCAAAATGGAAAATTTGCTGGGCATAAATCCCACGGAAGCCATGAACAACATGAGTACGATTCAGAATCTTACTACATCGTTCGGGCTTGCAAGCGATCAGGCGTATGTTCTGTCTAAAAACTTGACACAGCTTGGTTATGACCTTTCATCTCTGCAAAATAAGCCGGTTGACGAGACATTTACCAAACTGCAAGCGGCTATCTCTGGCGAACTTGAACCCATTAGACGTTTGGGTGTTGACCTGTCGCAGGCTCGTTTGCAGCAGGAATTGCTTGATTTGGGGTTCCAGAACAACATTTCTACGCTGTCTCAGGCTGATAAGGCGGTTCTGCGATATATCGCAATTATGAGGCAGACCACAGATGCACAGGGCGATTTCGCACGAACTATTGATAGTCCTGCAAACTCGTTGAAAGTCCTGAAGGCACAGGTAGAAAGCCTTTCTCGTGCAGTTGGTTCGTTGCTGTACCCAGCATTGAAGTCAGTGCTCCCTGTTGCAATCGCTGTCGTTGAAGTCATCAAGGAAGCTGTTCAGTCGATGGCTGCCCTTATGGGGGTCAAGGTTGAGTTCCCGGATTACAGCAGCGTTGGCGATACTTCGAGTGCGCTGGATTCCGTGACGGAATCTGCGGAAGAAGCCAAAAAGGCTTTGAAGAACTACTCTATCGGCATTGATGAACTGAACGTCATTGACCCATCCTCTGGAACTTCAAGTTCCGGTGAAACAAGCGGAAACATTCTGGGCGATATTGACCTGTCGAAGTACGAGTACGATATGTTCGCTGAATATGTCGGAAACAGCGTTGACGAAATCAAGGAGAAAATTAAAGGTCTCCTGCCTGTTGTGGAAGCAATCGGTGTTGCTATCGCAGGGTGGAAATTGGTTGGATTTATCGAAGACCTTATTTCTGCAAAAGGCAAAGTTAGTGAACTTTTTGATGGTATTAGTGCATTAAAACAACTCACTCTTGGCCTTGGCGTTCTTGCAATCAGTTTCACAATTGAGTTCACCAGTATAAAAGACGCAATTCTTAACGGTCTCAACGAAATGAATTTGGGTGGCATTATCGCTGGTGCTATCGGAAGTGTTGGCGGCGGTGCACTCGTTGGTAAAGCAATCGGTGAGATGATTGTATCCGCTTTTGCGGATAGTTCCATTGCACAAGCTATTACGGCAGGCGGTGGGACGATTAGCACAGGTCTCATTGGGGCGGCTGTTGCTGGATTTGTATCCGGTGTGGCTATGTTCGTGACCGGCGTTTATGATGCGCTGACTCTGGGACTCAATGAGCTGAACGCACTTTTGATTCCGGCCGGTTCCACAATGGCAGGTGCTGCTGTTGGAGCAATCATTGGTTCGTTGACTGGCCCGATTGGCACCGGAATGGGCGCAATCATTGGTTTGGTTGTTGGTCTTGTCACTGATTTGGGCATTGCAATCTACCAAAACTGGGAAGATATCAAAGAAAAAACCGCTGAGATTTGGGATGGCATTGTTTCTTACTTCAAGGAAGTTCCTGATAAAATCGGAGAAGTGGTAGACAGTATTGTTGAGTGGTTTTCTGGACTCCCTGAGAGAATCGGCTACGCAACCGGAGAGGCTTTCGGAAACTTTGTTCTGTGGGCGGCTGATATGGCTGAAACCGCAAGAACAGAGGTTCCGAAAATCATCAATGCTGTTGTTGAGTTTTTCAATGAGCTGCCCGGAAAGATTTGGACGGCGATTTTAAAGGTCATTGACACTATTTCCGATTGGCGCACAAAAGTCATTGCTTTTGTTGTTATCGAAGTTCCAAAAATCATCGATTCTTTTGTTGAGGAATTTAAGAAGCTACCAGAAAGACTGGCTGACCTTGGAAAAGATATCTGGGATGGTTTTGTTGGCGGCTTGAACAAAGCATGGAACGTTGTGACCGGAGCTGTTTCCGGGTTTACAGACGGCTTTATAGATGGATTCAAGAAAGCTCTTGGCATCAATTCTCCTTCTAAAGTGTTTGAGGAGTTCGGTATTTTCATTGACCAAGGTCTTGCAAATGGCATCGAAGATGGAATGCATTACGTTGAAGATGCAATGGACAACTTGATTGATGGCGTTAAAGCGAAAGGCTACGAAGCTATTGATTATGGTGGAGAGATTGCAACCGGGTTTGTCAGCAACATTACGAATACTCTGGATAACAAGTGGAACGAAATTGACAGTGGATTAAAAAACGATTTCTTTGGAACAATCGAAAAACTGTACAACGTTGCAAAAAGCGGAGATGTAAAAGAAATCGGAACTACAATGGCTGCTGTCATGTGGAAAGCAATGGGCGAAGAGCAGAAGGCTCAAATCAAAACCGCTTGCAATGACCTTGTTGATCAGATGGAAAAAAAGCTGAAATCCGCATCCGGTGATCTTGTGGATATCGCGAAAGACCTTGGAAACAAGATGCTGACCGGAATTACTTCAAAGTTCAGCGATATCGTAAATAAAACAAAAGATTTGGGCACTACCTTGACTGCCGTTTTTTCCGGTGTAAAAGAACCTTTGAGTGCAGCTGCAAAAGCAATCAGTTCTGGGTTATCTGGTGGTCTATTCAGTAAATTCCCGGAAATGCTTGCCGGTGTTGCTGGTCTCATCACTTCTATTGGTGGTGCGTTTACGGCTATGTTGAAATCCATCGGTGCGGTTTTGACTGGTCTTGGAATCCCAACGGGTGCAATCATGATAGCTGCTGGTGTCGGCCTTGTTGCCACAATTGCAGGTATCGTTGCAAGTATTGGTGGAAATAGTTCTACTTCTGGAAGCTATGATACCAATATTGATTACAGCAATATCCCCGGAACAAGTGATTACAACAATTCAAATAGTTACGGTTCCTCTTATGGAGCTTATTCAGGTTCTTCTGGTGCGAGTTCTGAAGAAATGAGAAGTGCTGTGTACAATGGCTGCTACAACGCATTTTTGGATATTTATCAGCGGTATGCAGAAAATCTTTCGGACGGAAAAACCATAAAGGTTTATTTGGACGGAAAACAAATCACTGCAACCGTTGAAAAAAATCAAAATGAACGCGGTATGCAAATCATGGGTACAGAAGCATATAGTTATTAACGGATGTAAGGAGATGGGTCAATGGCAAACATACAGGCTCTTGTAACAGTCAATGGAGTTGATTTCCCTGAGCCGTCCACTTATTCCGGAACAACCAGCACAATTGTAGACTCAGCCCGAAATGTAAAAGGTAAAGTAGTAGGCGCTGTTGTGCGTCATGATGTTGCTAAAGTTTCTATGACGTGGAAATATCTTACCGCACGACAGTGGGCTACTATTCTAGGATTGTTTACAACAAATTTTTATTGTACGGTACGTTTTTACAATCAAGTTACTGCATCGTACACAACAAGAGAGATGTACGTTTCTGATCGAACCGCAGGAATGTGGAGAAGAAATTCAAACACTGGGAATGTGATGGGATGGACAGATTGTGCTTTAAGTTTGGTCGAGGTGTGATTTATGACAAAACCTTCTGAAGAATGGCTCAATCAGTACAAAAAAACAATCTTGCCTGAAATGTTTGTGACGATAACGTACCATGTTGGTGATGATGTTGCACAAAACGATGCCGCAGCGTCAGCTGCGTCTCAAAAAGAATTTAGCAATGTAGATGCGATTACCAATACAAAAAACAGAAGCATTTCAAAATATGCAACTGGAGAACTGAATCTCTGGAAACTTGATGGAAGCTTTGATCTTGTTCCGAGTTCTCCGCAATTGTATGGTGATGCCGGATATGTGTCTTATGATTGTGTAACGGAATCTTCAAAAGCTACAATCACGATATCTTTTAGCAACGTCCATACAACAACGATTCCCGGTCTTTCCATTGTTTGGTCAAAAACAATGGAAGAATACGCAAAGTCTTTTAAGGTTACCGTTTATAATGGAGATTCAGTGGTTTTGAGCGAAAGCGTTTTAAACAATGAATCAATCGAAACGGTAGTCGATTGCGAAATCAGCTCTTACGATTCAATCGTTTTGGAAATCTACGAGTGGTGTATCCCGTGGCGTTGTGCTCGCGTTGAGCAAATCGAACTTGGTCAAAAAGTTGTTTTTGAAAAAAAAGACATTTTTAGTTACGAGCATGAAAGCAAAAGAGACCCTATATCGGGACAGCTTTCTAAAGAGTCTGTGTCTTTTTCTGTAAATAACAACGATCAAAAATGGAATCCGATAAATCCGGAAGGGCTGTATAAATATCTATACGAACAGCAACGTATCGAAACAAAATACGGCATGGAGCATGACGGCGAAATTGAGTGGATCAATGGTGGAACTTTTTATCTTTCTAGATGGGATGTGTCTTCTAATAGCATCCAAGTTGCGTTTGAAGCAAGAGATGTCTTTGCTTTTTTGATGAGTTCTAATTATTCTGGTCGGAAATATGGCACATTGTATGAAATGTGTTATGATGCACTCGAATCCTTAATAACCACCGGCATTGATTACTCAATATCAGAAGAACTTAAAGATTACTCTACCGATATAACGGCCAATGGAACTTCTTACAAAAATTCTGATATTTTGCAGCTTGCTGCAAACGCAGCAGGAATGGCGTTGTACCAGACGCGCGAAGGTGAAGTACGAATTGAGCGCGTCCCGATGTCTATTGTGACAAGGTCTGGGA
This sequence comes from uncultured Lachnospiraceae bacterium, assembly GCA_964456045.1. GTDB lineage: Bacteria > Bacillota > Clostridia > Oscillospirales > CAG-272 > DTU064. The sequence goes on along the minus strand of CAYWAD010000022.1, from coordinate 2,148 downwards.
TAGAAGAGGTTTCTCTTCTTAATTCTTATTCTTATCCGGAAGTTACGTTTTCCAGCAACATAAAGGATGTTTCTTGCTCCGTCAACGGAGAAACGTTTGTTTATCCCGAAAATTCTGAAAGGACAGGCGCAACCCAGAGCGTATCAAATGCATTGCTTTGTTCGGATATTCTGAAAAATAACGGACAAAATGCGTTGACAGAATCTTATTCAATGCTCTTGAATCGCAGAAAAGTTGCCCTTGACTACCGCGCAAGTCCGCACAATGATGCTTTCGATATCTTAAAAGTGAATCACCAATTCGGTAATTCTTCCAACGTGCTGACAACCGATATCAAATACACTTTTGCAGGGTCGTTCAGGGGAACACTTGAGGGCTACATTATAGAATCGGTTTCTTCCTTGCTGATCGATAAGGATAATGCATTCCTTGATTATCTTGACCATGTCGATGTCACCGCAAAACTGACCCCGTCCAGCTCTGATTCTCCGGCTATAAGCTGGAGTGCATCTCCGTCTGATGTTGTTTCCTTGAACGTTCTGCAAAACTCAGGCGGAACGTCCGTTTGCCGGGTAACGTGGAACAAAAAGGGTACGGCAACCGTTACAGCATCCTTTTCTGATCTGAGACAATCGTTCTCTGTAAGCTGCTCTGCAAGCACGATCTCTACAATGTCTGAGGGTAAAACGTTCTTTATCGGAACGTCCAGCGGTGCTGTCGAGGTAATCCTTGCGAAGCATAACTACGAGAGCGGTCTGAACGGCTCCGGAAGAACGCTGGTTGTTTATAAGGATGCAGTTCCGTTGTCTGTCTGGAATGAAAGTGGAACCAACGCTTATTCTGGCAGTACGGTGGACAAGTTCCTGCAAAACACTGTATACCCAGCGTTTGGTTCTGTTGCGAAAGCAGCAGCTGCAAAAACAAAGTTCTATTACACGCCCGGCAACGGAAACTCGACCATGACAACGCTTTCTCGTAATGTTTTTCTTTTGTCTGCCGCAGAGATCAATAATATTTTTTCTGGTTACAGCAGCGCGAATACAGAGGGCAGCTTGCTTCCTGTTTGGAAAGCTATCGCAAATGGATATGCGGTTTCGGCAAGTAGCTCTTATCAGATGACCCGAACTCCGAACCTTGACATGAAGCCTTGGGGATTCAGTTCTAGCACATACAATAACCTTCATAAAAAGACCACCTTTTTCCTGATAACAGGGATCGGAGATTATGGAGAACAATTTCCCATCGAAAATCGTTCTGCTTTTGAGGCTGTCAATGTCACATCGTCTACGAATGTCTATGGCAGACCCGCTTTTACGGTTCCGTCTACAATGGAGCTGAATGCAAACGGATTCTTGATTGACCCATAAGAGGTGATGAAATGGCAAACTGGATTACCGACCGCACGCAAAGTGACGTGGATGAGGTCGAGCAACTGTTTGAAAGGGCGAAAGCTGGAACATGGACGGAAGAAGAACAGGCTAAATGGGCTGCCGGAATGAAGGGGGCTTTAAGCTACACGGACTTCAATCGCATAGAATCTGGAATTCAAGAACTGTCCGGTATTGTGGGTGCAACGGTTTCGGTTAAAACAGATTGGCTGAGTAATGGGTATTTGACCGTTTCAGACGCTGCCAGATGGTTGGTCAATATAAACGCGATTCGGTCTAAATGCAGCGGGATGAGCACCACACCAGCCATGCCGAGCACGACATTGTCAAGGCTCACGTTCTCCCAGATGAACCAGCTGGAGCAAATTTTATTTGACGTTGAAACCCTTGCCGGAGCTCACATGAGCTATTCCGGCGAGGTTTTTACAGGAGGGGACGAATATGGTTTTTGTTGACAGACAGTCAAAATACCCTGGCAGATGGACAATGGTCAAAGAGGACGGCACATCTGAGGTCATAACGCTTGTCCGTAACGATGAGCCGATCGTTGAAGGCACGCCCATGAACGCGGATACTCTGAACGAGTTGAGTACTGTCGCGGGTGCGCTGAACGCAAAAGAAGCGGCCATGCAAAGTGCTGCTGAAGCTCTTGAAAGCAAGACCTCCGCAGCAAACAGCGCCGCTGCTGCGGCATCCAGCGCCAGCGCGGCGAAGGAGAGCGAACAGACCTCGAAAGAGTATCTGGAACAGGTCAAGACCA
>CAYWAD010000021.1:0-18469 GCA_964456045.1 uncultured Lachnospiraceae bacterium | reverse complement strand
TGTTCACAAGGCTATCGGAAAATCTAAGTAAGGAGGCAAGCGGGAAGTAAGATTTATTTTGCCTCAATGATGAAAAATAAGGAGAATGATGGGCGACAATCATTCTCCTTTTGATTTTATATTTAACACAAAAAACGGAGATTCTTTCGAATCTCCGTTTTTATCTGAGTGACTGGACTTGAACCAGCGGCCTCTACCACCCCAAGGTAGCGCGCTACCAACTGCGCCACACCCAGATGTGCATTGAAAGTACTTTTGTAAGCCCTCTCGCACGCGCTTTGCTATTATATCATAACAAAAAAATTTCGTCAAGAGATTTTTTCAAAAAACACGAATTTTTTTGAATTTGGCGTAAATAATAAGCTTGACCTCAAAATTATAGTTAAAAAGGAGCGATTTTATGCAGGAAAAATGCAAATGCAAGGTTAACAAGTGCATCGAATGCACGGTTTACGAATGTGCGAATCATTCGGCGGGCGACGAATATTGCACACTTGAAAAAATCAAGGTGGTTACTCACGAGGCGAATCCTACTGTGTCACAGTGTACGGATTGCTCGTCATTTGTCCCGATGAAAAAAACTGACTTATAACAAAAACGGCATGGTCGATTTTATATCGGCTGTGCCGTTTTTTTGCGTGGAATCGTTTTGGAAATTATTTTTGTGATGTGTGTTAAAAAAATGTACATTATTAGTGCTGATTTTCACCAAAAAAACGAGAATAAAGCCGTCGAATTGCAGATACATAAGACGAGAAAGGTAAAAAAGGTTGCATTGAACGGGTATTTGTGGTATACTAAAATACAATAGCTGACTCCCTATGTGGCAAAGACCGGGAATCAGCTTTATTCCTGCGTTTTACGGGCATTGGACGATCCCGAACCGAGTGGGCAGAGCAGCAAGTGTAGTGCTACTTTCGGCTTGCCTTCAATTTAACTCAAAGAATTTTGTACTATTTAGGTTACTAAGAGGTTTTTTGCCATGTTTAAGCGATTTGTTGCGGACTTAAAAAAATATTTCCGCTATTCTATAGTGTCTGCCAAGTCTCAGCTGAAGGCGGAAGTTGCCAATTCATATTTGAACTGGATATGGTGGGTACTCGATCCGCTGTGCTTTATGCTCATATATACGTTCATTTTCGGATATGTGTTTAACTCAAAAGAACAGTATTTCCCGATCTTTATTTTTATCGGTCTTTCAATGTGGGATTTTTTCAACAAAACAGTTACTCACAGCGTAAAGATGGTGAAAAACAACAAATCCATCGTTTCAAAAGTCTATTTTCCGAAATTTGTCCTGCTCTTGACGAGAATGTGGGTTAACGGTTTCAAAATGATGATTTCTTTCGGTCTTGTGATCATTATGATGATCGCTTACGGAGTGCCGCTCAGTTGGAATGTACTTTATTGCATCCCGGTTTTGATAACGCTGTTCCTTTTGACATTCGGCATTTCCTGCTATACGATGCACTTCGGTGTGTATGTTGAGGATCTGTCTAACGTGATTACACTTGTGTTGCGCTTCGTGTTTTACTTAACCGGTATTTTCTACAACGTGGAAAAGAAAATTCCCGATTTGGGGACGGTGCTTAATCGCTATAATCCGGTGGCATTTTTGCTGACGTCAATGCGAAACGCCTTGATTTATTGCCAAACTCCGCACATAGCATTGCTGCTTTTGTGGTTCGCGGTCAGCTTGGTAATATCCGTTTTAGGTGTGCGGAAAATATATAAAGAAGAAAACAGCTACGTAAAATCCATTTGACTTTGGATGAGGTTTTTTATATGTCTGAATATGCGATAGAAGTTCAGGACTTGTGCATCAGCTACAGGGGACTGAAAACGTATTCAATAAAACAGAATCTTTTGCGCGGTAAGCGAAATAAGGTGGAAACCTTTCAGGCGATCGATCATGTAAGTTTTAGTGTTGAGCGCGGTGAGATTGTTGGACTGATAGGCAAAAACGGCAGCGGTAAATCTACGATGCTCCGCGCGATTGCAGGCATATTTTCGCCCAACAGCGGCAAAATTGACCTTCACGGCAATTCCGTTTCTTTGATGGCGATAGGCGTTGGCTTCCAAAAAGAGCTGACAGGGCGAGAAAATATACTGCTTTCAGGTATGCTTTTGGGATTTTCCGAGGAGGAAGTGCGGCAAAAAATGCCCGATATAATCGAATTTTCGGAGCTTGGACCGTTCATCGACTCTCCCGTCCGCACCTATTCCAGCGGTATGCATTCGAAATTGGCTTTTTCAATCACCGCGGTGCTTGAAACTGACATTATTTTGATAGACGAAGTTCTCAGCGTGGGTGACGTCCGCTTCAAAAAAAAGAGCTATCAGAAAATGAAAGAGCTGATTTCCAACGAAGATCGTACCGTTATCATCGTGTCTCACGAAAATAAGACTATTCGCGAGCTGTGCAATAGGGTTGTCTGGATTAACGATGGAAAACTCATGAAATTCGGTGAAACTGCGGATGTTATGAAAGAATATGAGGAGTTTATGAAGTAAAATGGCTTGTTTGACACAAGAAGAACTTGATAAATTGCACAGTGTTCTTTTGGATATGATGTGTCGCTTTGATGCGATCTGCGCTGAATATGATGTTAAATATTTCCTCGGTGGCGGTACGCAACTCGGCGCGATTCGACACGGCGGTTTTATCCCGTGGGATGATGATGTGGATTTGATGATGGATCGGCATAATTACGACAAATTGTGCGCGTTGCCGCGTGAGGCGTTCGGTGATGAACTGTTCTTGCAGACTTACCGCACAGATTCCGAATATCACGGCGATATGGCGAAGTTGCGTTTGCGCGGAACGGCATACAAAACTGAGTTTTCGAGCCGCTTTCCGGAAATGGAGCAGGGAATATTTATCGATATTTTCGCCCACGATGTTACATCATCTTCGAAAATCGGGCAGAAACTTCACATTTTTCTGACGACACTGACTCGTTCAATGGTGTTTCATAAATGGGAGGGAACGCCCATGCACCATTACGGAAAGCACAAACTTTTTTGCCGCATGGCAACTGTGTTCATCCGTCACGTGTCCATGACTTTCTTGGAAAACTTGAGAGAAAAAGTGTACCGTATGTTCCGTCACGGCTCCGGCGATTACTGCTACGACGGAATGGGAATGCACTTGCAGCACGGCGTCTTTCCGGCAAAATGGCTGGATGAGGCTGTCCTTGTTGATTTTGAGGGGAAGAAATTCCCCGTGCCGAAGGAATATGACGGTTATTTGACTTATTCCTACGGAGATTATATGCGCTTGCCGGAGGAATCGGAACGAAGATGCCATAATACGGCATATATCGACTTCGGAAACGCAGTTAACTAAAAAATCCCGGATATAGGCGAGGTGATTTATATGGAAAATACCGTACAGAAATTTAATACAATCGTTCGCTCCGTGACATGGGAGCGAATTTATATGTATCTCACAATTGAAGTGGACGATGCTTATGTCGGTACGGAGGATATTCATTTTTATCTTGCTAATGCTGATAGAAAAGTTGAGGCTGCGTTTGATGTTTTGTCCGTTGACGGAAATTGCTATTGCTTGAAGTTGAATGTTACAAATAACGGCACTAACAGATGCGTAAATAACGGTGTTTATACCGTTTTAACGGTTGTCGGTGACATTGCCGTAAGTGAAGCAGGTTACTCCGGAACGAGTCAGACTTTGGAATCTTGGGCGAGAGCATATCGTTATTCCAACAATTCCGGTACTTATGCAATTACTTTTTTGTTGGACGAATACGCGGAGGAATCGCGCTTCCAATTGCTGTTCTATAATTCGGTAACAATACCGATGCGAAACTTGGTTCCGATGCCGATCCATGCCGATCCGGAATCCGATGAGTTGGCTGTTCCGGTTGCAAAAAAGCAAAAAAACGTGTCTGAGAAGATTGCGGGTAGCTTGAAGAAAAAGGCAAAATCGATTTTGAAGCACAAAGCTCCGAAATGGCGCAGAAAGCGCTTTGATCGTTGGCATAATGCATCCAGAAAAAATCCCAATCGTAAAAAGACAATTTTGTTTATGTCCGAACAGGACGATCAGTTGGCGCTTAATATGCAGGCGTTGCTTCAGCGTATGAAGGAAAGAGAGCTGGACAAGGAATATAACATTACCTATTCCTTGCGTAAAGCAACTTCCGAACCGCAGACAAAGAAAAGTAATGCGAATATGTTGCGTAAGGTTGCAGAAGCGGATATTATTGTCGTAGACGATCATGTGCCGCTGTTTAATTCGCTCGTGCTACCTAAAGATATTAAGGTGATTCAAATTTGGCACGCAGGCGCAGGTTTCAAGGGCGTAGGCTACAGCCGTTGGGGACATGCAGGCTGCCCCGGACCGTTCAGCTGCCACAGACAATACACGTTTTCTATCAGCGGTTCTGCAAATATCTCGGGATTTTTTTCCGAGCAGTTCGGTATTTTGGATGAACAGATCATCCCCACGGGCATGCCTCGTATGGACTCCTATTTGAACGAGGAAAATCGTCGCAAGCTGACAAACGAACTGCATCATCGTTATCCGCAAATTGAGGGCAACAAGGTTATTTTGTTTGCTCCGACTTATCGCGGAAGAGACCGCGCGAACGCTTATTATCCTTATGAGAAGCTGGATTTTTCCGAGCTTTATGATTTCTGCCGTGAGAATAATTATGTAGTGATGTTCAAAATGCATCCTTGGGTTTCCGAAAGCGTTCCGATCCCCGAAGAATATTCTGACCGCTTTTTTGATTTGAATGAATACCCCAATATCAATGATCTGTTTTACGTTACCGATCTTTTGATTACGGATTATTCGTCCAGTATTTATGAATTTTCACTGATGGATAAGCCGATGCTGTTTTTCGCTTATGATAAGGAACAGTATTCGACATCTCGCGGATTCCACAGAGATTATGATTCCACGGTTCCCGGCAAAGTGTGCAAAACGTTTGATGAAGTAATGGATGCTTTGCGAAGCGGAGATCTTCAAGTTGAAAAGGTGGAAAAATATAAGAAAGATCATTTTGATTTTGTAGACGATCACGCCTCCGACCGTGTTATCGACTGGCTTATTATCGGCGATTTGCCGGAACAGTATCGTAAGGCTTTGGATGACAAACGAGCAGCTGTGGAAGCAGTTCGAGGCTTGGATTTTTCAAAATATTTTGATTAAATGTATTTCAGAGATGAAATTTTATTGATTAAGAGGCTTTGCTATGAGCAATTTTATTCGTAATGTAATCGAGCGGCGCCAAAAAGGTGTCCATTGCGGCATACCTTCTTATTGTACCGCAAACCCTATTGTAATTGAGGCTTGCCTGCAGCAGGGCGTTCGATTCAATGACAGCGTTCTGATTGAGGCTACCGCAAATCAGGTCAATCAGTTTGGCGGATATACCGGTATGCGCCCGGCAAATTTTCGCGATATGGTGTATGAATTGGCAGAAAAGGTGGATTTTCCGAAGAATCACATCGTTCTCGGCGGTGACCACCTCGGCCCGCTTACATGGTGCAACGAGCCGGAAAAAACAGCTATGGATAAGGCTGAGGCTTTGGTTCGTGAATACGTGGCATCGGGCTACAAAAAGATTCATCTTGACACAAGCATGCGCTTGGCGGATGATTCAAGAACGGAGCCGCTGTCCTTGAAAAAGATTGCAGCTCGCGGCGCTCGTCTGTATAAGGCTTGCGAGGAGGAATATCAGAAGCTTCTGACCGCAAATCCCGATGAGGCGCGACCGGTATACGTCATCGGAAGCGAAGTGCCGATTCCCGGCGGCGAGCAGAGCGAGGATGACCAAATCTCCATCACAAAAGTTGAGGATTTGGAGGCAACTTTGTCTGCATATCAAGAGGCGTTTGAACAGGTCGGAATGTCGGACGCCATGGAAAATGTTGTCGGCATCGTGGTGCAACCCGGTGTGGAATTCGGAGACGAAAATGTCGCGGTTTATAATCGAATCAAAACCATTGAGCTGTGCGAGGCGGTGCGTAAATATCCCGGCATTGTAATGGAAGGGCATTCTACGGATTATCAGCCGATTTATCAGTTGCGCGAAATGGTAACGGACGGCATCGCCATTTTGAAGGTCGGCCCTGCGCTGACATATGCTCTGCGCGAAGCGCTGTTTGCCTTGAATATGATTGAAAAAGAGCTGTTCCCGTTTGAGCAGCGCTCCCATTTTCGTACCGTTTTGGATGATGTTATGGTAGAAAATGACGTTTATTGGAAAAAGTATTATCGCGGTACGGATCAGGAAATTCACCTGAAACGCAGGTATTCTTTGTCTGATCGTTGCCGTTACTATATGCAGGATAAGCGCGTTTTGGATGCTATTGATAAGCTTTTCGATAATATTAACAGCGTAAAGATGCCTCAGGGACTTTTGCGTCAGTATTTACCCAATCAGTACGTCAAGATCAGAGAGGGAATTATGCCTTGCGAAGCTCGCGAGATCGTCAAAGGGCATATTATCGACACTGTCGAAGAATATAATTACGCAACAAAGTACAATTATTACGTAAATAAGCATACTTCTTATTGATTTAACTCGGAGGTTGCGCTATGAATATTTTAATGTTGATGATGGGCGGCAGCGGCACTCGTTTGGGTGCCGATATACCGAAGCAATACATCGAACTTGAGAATCGTCCTATCTTTTCCTATATTTTAGAGGCACATCAAAATTGCGATCTGATTGACAAGATCGTCATCGTGTCCCATGAAAGTTGGCTGGATTTTGCCGATAAATGGGTCCGGTGGTTGAAAGCGGATAAGGTTGCGGCAGTGGTAAGTGGCGGAGTGAATCGCTCCGGATCCGTGCGCAACGGTCTGCGCGCCATGGAAGCATGGGCGGCGCCTGACGATGTTGTGCTGATTCACGATGCAACTCACCCATACTGTGACGTCGAAGGTATCGCAAAGGTTGCGGATGCAGTCAAGGAATACGGCGGCGCAACTCTCGGTCAACCTCAGTTTGATACAGTCTATCAGACGACGGATGACGGCTTCATATCGCAGGTCATCCCCAGACAGTTGGTAATCTCCGGTGCTTCGCCGGAAGCGTTTACTTATCAAGCGATCCATCAAATTTATTGCGGCGCAAGCGAGGAAGAACTTGAACGGATGACCTCCGCCGGCGCTATTGCAAAAGCTCACGGTATCCCGATGAAGGCGGTTCCGTCTAAAGTTTTGAATTTGAAGATCACTTATCCGCAGGATTTGCGACTTTTGAAAATTTTGCTTCATGATTTCTTCCCGGATGCAAGACCGTGCTCGCAGGAAGAAAAACCTGTTTAAGGGGGATCATATTATGTTTGCAGGCGTTGTGCATGCACCGTTTGATATTCGTTACGAAGAAATCGAAACACCGAAGCCGAAGCCCGGCGAGGTGTTGGTAAAGGTAAAATATACCGGAATTTGCGGCTCGGACGTGCCCAGAGTAAACGGAAATGCGTCGCATTCTTTCCCGATGATACACGGACACGAATTTTCCGGTACAATAGTTGAATTGGGAGAGGGCGTTACCAACCGCAAGGTGGGGCAGAGAATCGCAGGCATCCCCCTTGTGCCTTGTATGAAATGTGAGGACTGCTTGCGCGGAGATTATTCTCTGTGCAGACATTACAGCTTCATCGGCTCTCGCCGTTACGGCAGCTTTGCGGAATATGTGGCGTTGCCTGCCGAAAACGTTATCCCCATCGGTGATACAGCTTTCGAAAAAGGCGCGTTGTTCGAGCCTGCTACCGTAGCGCTTCACGGTATCCGTTGCGCGGATTATCGTCCCGGTAAACGCGTGGCGATCATAGGCGCAGGAACAATCGGTACTCTTACAATGCAGTGGTGTCGCATTTACGGCGCAAAACAAATAGTTATGTTTAACCGCGGCAGGGAAAAGCTGGATCGTAGTATTGCAATGGGCGCGGACGGCGGCGTTGATACATCAAAGCCGGATTATGTGGAACAGGCAATGGCTTTGACGGACGGTCACGGTTTCGATTATGTGTTTGAAACCGCCGGTAGCTCAGTAACCATTAAAATTGCTATGAAAGTGGCGGCAAATCACGCACACGTTTGTATGATCGGCACGCCGAAAAACGAAGTTGTGTTCACCGTAAATGAATGGGAGCTGATCAACCGTAGAGAAATGTACGTTACCGGTTCTTGGATGAGCTATTCCGCGCCTTTTCCCGGAGATGAATGGCTTGAAACTGCCCATTTTTTCGAAAACGGACAACTGAAATTGGATGATTCCCTTATTTTTAAGAAAATCCCCCTCAGCCGCATTGATGAAGCGTTTAAGCTTTACGAAATCCCCGGCGCGGTGAAGGGGAAAATACTGATTGACAGCGAGAACTGAAATGACGCAAAAAGTAGATGATACATCATTCGGAAAAATGAGCATAAGCGGCAGAGACGTTTCCGAATACAAGCAGGAAATATACGGCATTTGCGCTCTGTGGATTATGATTTTTCACTGCTATTTGGTCGGGATCGGTTATTCCGGTGATAATTGGCTGTGGCGTATTATCGGCGCTATGATCAAGCGAGGTAATATGTGTGTGGACATTTTTTTGCTTCTTAGCGGGGTGTATTTGCATTTTGCTTATTGCGGACACGAGGGAGACTTGTGTCGTTTCACGAAGCGTCGCGTGGTACGATTGGTGATTCCTGCAGCTTTGATATGGGGTCCGTGGTGGTTTTATTTGGCAGTGCAATCAAAAGATTTGTACACCTTCTTTTTGCGTATTTTTACTTTGGATTTTTGGGTGACGGGAAAACAGGACGTTTGGTATGTTTCGTTTTTGCTGTTGTGTTATGTTATTTACCCTTATGTTTATACATTCTTGAAAACTACGCCTGTGAAGCGAAATCTCAGAGCCTTCGTCTTGATTTTTTTAACAATGGCGTTGGTTTATATGATGTGGAAAGTAAAGCCTTCGTTTTACAAAACTTACGGAATTGCCATAACGAGAATGCCGATGTTTTTGATCGGTTGTTGGCTTGGTAAGTATGTGAAAGAGGGGTACAAGCTTCCGTCATGGGCGGTACCTGTGGCATATGCTGTGTTTATTGTTGCAATGGGATTGCTCGCTGTGTTCGGTATGCCGAAAGGAATTTGGAACAGATATGTTTATATTCCTTGCGGAATTTCGGCGCTGTTGGTGTTCTTGCATTTATTAAAGTGTATTTCGTGGAAACCGCTGCATAAGTTGCTTTCGTTTTTCGGCAAGCAATCGCTGGAATGCTATTTGGCTCATCTTATGTTGATTAACGTCTATAAGAATATGCCTTTTTATGAACCGAAAAACATAATTGTATATTTATCGGTGTTAGTTGTGGCAACGGGCGTGGCAACCTTTGCCGCGTGGCTAAGCAATCGTATTCAAAAAAAATTATTTTGACTCGGCTTTATCTGAAAATATCAGCGTAGGGGTAATTTTATGTTCAATGGCAAACGGGCACTCAAAATACTCATGGTTTTCACGGCAAATATGAATTTCGGGGATACGATCCTTGCGGAAAATGATTATTATTTGATTCGTAAGGCTGTGTGGCCGAGAAAATGCGATATTCTTAGATACAGTATTTTTTCGCGTGATCTTGGGCAAATTCAATATGTTGATGCGGTGATCTTTGCCGGCGGCATTTTGAAAGTGACAAACGAAAATTTTTGGTTATATATTCCCGAACTGATTCGCGAGGCTGATAAGTGGAACATTCCGGTGTTCCTCAGCGCCATCGGCGTGGAAAAGTATTATCCCGACGACCCGAACAGCGTGGAGCTGAAAGCCGCGTTGAATTTGCCTTGCGTAAAAGGAATCAGCGTTCGTGACGATATTGAAACCTTGAAACGAGACTATATCACGTCGCCGGATGTCCGCGTTACATCCGTGTTTGACCCTGCTGTTTGGTGTAAGCAAACTTATCGGAACGTTTTGCAAAATGTCACCAAGCAGGAGCGAATCGGCTTGGGCATCGTTCGTTGGAATTTGTTTGAGGATTACGGAAATCCGCAGATAACAAAGCAATATCAACTGGATTTTTGGAAGGACGTTGCCTCCGAATTGGAGACGCGCGGCATACAGTGGGCACTGTTTACCAACGGAGACACACATGACGAGCAGTTCGCCGCCGAGGTCTTGGAGTACATCGGTCACGGTGAAAAGCTGCCGATACCGTTGAACGCGGAAGAATTGGTGAAAAACATCGCGTCCTTTAAGGGTGTTATCGCCGGACGTATGCATTCGAACATCGTTGCGTACGCTTTGGGCATTCCGAGCATCGGTTTGCGTTGGAACCGAAAGCTTGAATTTTGGGGTGAAAAAACAGGCTATCCCGAACGCATCTTGCCTTTGAAGGATATGACTGCGAATATCGCGGTGGAGCGTCTCTTGAAAGCGAGCGATTGGAAACGCGGTCCGACCGGACGGCAAAAAGCGTCTGTTTATAAGGCGATTCGTCGCTTTGTGCGCAGTCTGCACGGTTTGCGCCCGATGAATTTTAAGCAGAGAGGTTTCGAAAAAAAGCTGATGGCGGTTTGCCTTGGCGGCATGGAATTGCGGTACAAAAACACAAATTCCATCGAAGCGTTTCATTATTCGCTTGACCGCGGCTACCAAAATTTCCATTTGGACGTGCGCTTGACCTCAGATGACGTGCCCGTGTGCGTAAACCGTTGGCATAAAGATACATATAAAATAATGAACTTGTCCTTGAAGGAGGACGAAACTCCATGCCCGCTTTCCGCGGAATCTTTTTCGCAGTGCAAGTATTATTATCGTATCCCGACGTTGACCTTCGATCGCTTTATGTCGGAAGCAACACCGCTTCTGCGCGAGAAGAAAATCCGTTTGCTTGTCAGTATCGGCAAGCCCAAACAGCCGGATTTGGAAAAAATGCTTGCGATACTGGCGGAAATGCCGAAGAAACAGGGAATACCATCGGAGCAAGTTATGCTTCGGCTGGAACAGAAAAAAGCCATCGAATACGCTCTGCAAATCAACTTCCAATTGCCATTGGTGTTCCATATGGAAAAGAAAGATGAAACGCCGGAACAGCTTTATAAGCGTTGTCGAGATACATTGCAGTTTTGCCAAAAGTACGGGATCGGCTTTATTTCAATGAATCCGGACATTTTTTCGCGCGAAATCGGAGCTTTGTGTAAAAAATACGGAATAAAGCCGTGGGTGTTCACTTGCACGCGCACGGATCGTATCATAGAGGCACTGAATAGCGGCGCGGATATGGTCGGCAGTCATTATTACGATGTGAACTACCTAAAACGTCTCACAACCGACAAATAAAATAACGCCACTGACCGAAAGACGGTCGGTGGCGATTGTTTTGCTTCAAAAAACGGCGCTTTTTGCCGAAAAACGTAAAGAAAAGTTGCATTGTGCGCTCAATTGTGGTACAATTAAAAGGTAGAAAATATTTTTGGAGCGTTTGAAAAATGAAACAAAAAATATTGTTTTTCTGCAAGCAAATCGTGAAAATGATCTTTCAAAACATCGTTTCGCCTTGCGTTTATGCGTTTTGGAGAATCGTGTACCGCAATAAGCCTCACGATAAAATCATTTTTGCGGATGCACACCACAGCGAAATTCCAGTCAGTATGGATTATATCCACCGTGTACTGGCGGAAAAGGGCTACGAGCTTACGGATTGTTTTTATGATTTCGGACGGTTGTCACTGTGGCGCGTCGCACAGGTGTCGATTGGATTTATGCGTCTGTACGCGCAGGCAAAAGTCGTGTTCATCTGCGATAATTTTTTGCCGGTTTCGTCTTGCCGAAAAAGTCCGGACACTAAAGTGGTGCAACTGCTACATTCCTGCGGTCTTTTTAAGAAAATGGGCTACGATACCACAGACGACATTCCGGCAGGTTACATTGGCAAGGTCTACAGAAATTACGATTTGGTGACGGTCAGCGCGCAGGCTTGTGTTGCGCCGCTTACAAAGGCGATGCACTTGAAAGACGGTGTCGTAAAGGCGATCGGAGTAAGCCGAACGGACCGATATTTCAGCGAGCAGTGGCGCAAAAACTGTATAGATCGGTTTTATAAGAGTTATCCGCAGGCGAAGGGCAAAAAAATCATTCTGTGGGCGCCGACTTTCCGCGGTAACGCCGCAAATCCGTATCAGGTGGGCATAGAGCCGATAGATGAGCTTGAAAGCCGATTGGACGCGGATTGCTACATGATTCGCAAGGTGCATCCTCACGTGGATGCGCGTTATCATTATTCGAATTGCGATATTCCCACCGAGGAGATTTTACCTGTAGTCGATCTTTTGATCTCCGATTATTCCTCCGTGACAAACGAATTTATGGCGTTCGGCAAACCGTATGTGCTGTTCGCGCCGGATTTGACGGTTTACGAAAAGCAAAGAGGGTTTTATGTTGAATATGATAAGCTGACCCCGTACGTCGCCAAGACCGGAGAGCAACTTTATTCCTGTGTTTTGCGAGCACTTTCTGATTCCGAGCCGAAATGGGTCGAAGAACAGAGAAAGTATCATTTGGGTGCTTGCGACGGTCACTCAACTCAAAGAATTTTGGATTGCTTGGGTTTATAATCACGAATCTGAGGACTGTCCGCAAACTCGAAAACACAATTGAAAAACACCTCTGACTGTGTTATCATAATAAAACCAACCACAAAAGGAGAAAAACATGACTAATACAAAAATTGCTATCGAAATTGAAAATTTCGGTACCGTAAAAGCGGAGCTTTACCCCGAAAAAGCACCCAAAACCGTTGAAAATTTTCTCAAGCTCGTTAATGAAGGCTTTTATACCGGACTCATTTTTCACAGAGTAATCGAAGGCTTTATGATTCAGGGCGGCGGAATGGACGAAATGATGACAGGGAAGCACGCGGATTCCATAAATGGCGAGTTCAAAATGAATGGTTTTGCCTCAAACGATCTCGCGCATACGCGCGGAACGCTTTCGATGGCGAGAACGAACGATCCTAACTCCGCGTCGAGTCAGTTCTTCATCATGCATGAGGACGCTCCGCATCTCGACGGCGCTTATGCCGCTTTCGGCAGAGTCACCGACGAAGAAAGCCTCGCGGTGGTTGACAAAATCGCAACTGTTGCCACAGGCAATCGCGGTTGGTATTCCGACGTTCCGAAGGAAACCGTTAAAATCTTACGCGCTTACGTGATCGAGGAATAATAAAAAAGGTGACATAAAACTGTTTGTTTTGTGTCGCCTTTTTCGTATTAGCATAAAATCGTCAAAATACTTGCAAAAACAAGATATGTATAGTATAATTTATGATAGGTATGAATGCGATTCGGAGGTTTCGGGTGAAAATAATCGGTGTTTGCGGCGGTTCCGGTGCCGGAAAAAGTGCTATGTCCGTTGCCGTATGCTCGCTTGGAGGAGCTGTTATAGATGCAGATCGCGTTTACCGCGACATATGCGTGCCCGGCTCGCGATGCCTTTCCGAAATCGTTGAAGCCTTCGGCACGAAAGCGCTCACGCAAACGGGAGAGCTTAACCGTCCTGCGCTTGCAAAAACGATTTTTGCAGACGAAGAAAAACGTAAACTGTTAAACTCGGTTACGCATAAGCATATAATGGCGGAAACGTTGCGCCTTATCGAGCTTTATCGTAAAGCCGGGAAATGCGCCGTTGTGATCGACGCGCCGTTACTTTTTGAAGCCGAGTTTAACAAACTGTGTGATGTTACGATCGGCGTTGTTGCGGATAAAGCGAAGCGAATCGCACGGATAGTTTCGCGCGACGGAATAACCTATGAGGCGGCTGAAAAACGCATAGCGTCGCAAATTTCGGATTTCGAGCTTGAAAAAAAATGCGATTTTATCCTCGAAAATAACGGTGACGAAGCCGTGCTTCACGAAAAGGCAAAAGCCCTTTTCGACAGTATTATTGACGGTGAGGCTTGTTTGAAATGAAAAAAGCGGTACTTCGCAGTGTTGTCGTAATATTGATTGCGTCGTTTTCTATCGGAATCGGGCTTATTGCCGATAACTTTTTCGACGGCATCGATAGAAAAAACAATCCGAAGGAATATTCAGAATTTGTTTCCGAATGTTCAATGGCATACGGTGTGCCGGAATATATCATTTACGCCGTCATAAAGACGGAGAGTGAATTTGACAGCTCGCTTACCTCCGGTGACGATTCAATCGGCCTTATGCAAATCTCTCCCTCGACATTTGAGTTCATATCCTCGCTTCTCGGCGATGATTACGAATTCGGAATGCTGTACGACCCTGAAACGAACATCAAATACGGCACGTATTACCTTTCTTATCTTTACGGTATCTACGCGAGATGGCAAACAGTCTATGCCGCGTACAATACAAATATAGCAACAGTCGACTCATGGCTCTCCGATACAAGATATTCTTCGGATGGAATGAGTATCGAAACCATCCCATACGAGGAAACGGAGCATTACGTCGAAAATGTTGCGGATACGGCAGAGCTTTACGCCAAGCTCTACTATTGATCCAGACAAACTTTTTTACATAAAGGAGATAAAATTATGTCCGAAAACACAAAAGCACTTAAAGACCAGCTTTTTTATAAAAAGAAAAGCTGCTATGAAAGAAGAAGCTCCGCAGAGCTCGATTCCGCATACGCTTTCGCAGCAAATTATGCGAAATTTCTCGACGCATCCAAGACAGAGCGCGAAGCTGTAAACGAGGGAATTAAGATTCTTGAAGCTCACGGCTTTAAGGAATATAAGCTCGGTGACGCAGTTAAAGCCGGAGATAAGCTCTATCTCAATAACCGCGGAAAGTGCCTCATCGCTTTCGTTATCGGTTCCGAGTCCATCGAAAACGGTATCCGTATTTCCGCAGCTCACGTTGATTCCCCCAGAATCGACCTCAAGCAGCACACAGTTTACGAAGATTCCGGCTTCGGCTACTTCAAGACGCACTATTACGGCGGTATTCGCAAATATCAGTGGACAACCATTCCGCTCGCACTTCACGGCGTTGTAATCAAGGCTGACGGCGAAACCGTTGAAGTTTCCATCGGCGAGGACGAAGGCGATCCCGTATTCTGCATCACAGACCTCCTTCCTCACCTTGCTAAGGATCAGTCCGGCAGACCGCTCGGCGGCGCTTTCACGGGCGAAGGCCTTAACATCCTCATCGGTTCCCGTCCGTATGCAACAGATGACGACCCGTTCGTAACTGCGGACCCCGACGAAAGAGTTAAGCTCGCTATTATGAAGTACTTCTTCGATAAGTACGGCTTCACCGAAGACGACCTCATCTCCGCAGAACTTACCATCGTTCCCGCAGGCAAAACACGTGACATCGGTCTCGACCGTGCACTCCTCGGCGGCTACGGTCACGACGACAGAGTTTGCGCTTACCCGATTCTCATGGCAACCGCTGAACTTGAAAATCCCGTAAAGACGGCAATGTGCATCTTCGCAGACAAAGAGGAAACAGGCAGTGCCGGAAATACCGGTATGCAGGCGGACACTCTTGTTGACGTTATCAAGGAAATCTCCAAGTCACTCGGCGCAGACGAAACCATCGTTCGTGCTAATTCTCTCTGTCTCTCCGCAGACGTTGCGGCAGGCTTCGATCCGCTTTATCCCGAAGTTTACGAGCGTCGTAACAGCGCAATCTGCGGCAGCGGCGTAACTTTGACTAAGTTCACGGGTTCCGGCGGTAAGGGCGGCACAAGTGACGCTTCCGCTGAAACGGTTTATAAGCTCCGCAAGATCTTCGACGATGCCGGCGTTGTATGGCAGACGGCAGAACTCGGTAAGGTAGACCAGGGCGGCGGAGGAACTGTTGCTCAGTATATCGCTAACCACAATATCGACACGATCGACCTCGGCGTACCGGTGCTTTCCATGCACGCACCCTTCGAGATCATCTCCAAGGTTGACCTTTATGAAGCGTACCTCGCTCATAAGGCGTTCAATAAATAATAATCGTAAAGGCAGTAGACAGTATCAATGCTTGAAAAACTCAAGGATGCCGAACTCAGATATAATGAGATAGGGGCGGCATTAAGCTCACCGAATGCATATTCGGATATGGAGACGTATAAAAAACTTACGCGTGAACGTAAGCTTTTGACGCCGATTATAGAAAAATATCGCGAATATAACGCTTGCGAGGCCGCAATCTCGGATGCTCTTGAGCTTTCGTCGTGCGGAGATCCAGAAATCGAGGAGATCGCTTCCGTCGAATTGACAGAAAAGAAAGCGGAGCTTGAAATTTTGCTCGACGAGCTGAAAATTTTGCTTGTACCGCGTGATCCCGACGACGACAAAAACGTTATCCTTGAGATACGAGCGGGTGCAGGAGGCGAAGAAGCAGCGCTTTTCGCCTCCGTACTCGCACGAATGTATACCATGTATGCAGATTCTCAGCGATTCAAAACCGAAATCGTCTCCGCGAATGAAACGGAGCTCGGAGGTTACCGCGAGGTCACGATGATGATCTCCGGAGAGGGAGCTTACACCAGATTCAAGTTTGAATCCGGCGTTCATCGCGTGCAACGCGTGCCCGAAACCGAATCGCAGGGAAGAATACACACCTCGACCGCCACCGTTGCCGTTCTCCCCGAAGCGGAGGATGTCGAAGTCGAGATCAATCAGTCTGATTTGATCATCGAAACGCAGAAGTCCAGCGGTGCCGGCGGTCAACACGTTAACAAAACCGAATCCGCAATACGTCTTATCCATAAGCCGACGGGCTTGGTTATCGAATGCCAGGACGAGAGAAGTCAGCACAAAAACAAGGATAAGGCGATGAAGCTTTTGCGAGCGAAGCTTTATAATATGAAGCGCGCCGAGCAGGCAGACAAAATTGCCGCAGATAGAAAATCACAGGTCGGTACGGGTGACAGAAGCGAACGCATCCGTACCTATAACTATCCTCAGGGACGAGTTTCCGACCATAGAATCGGGCTCACTCTCTATTCGCTCGAAAGCTTTTTGAACGGCTCGATAAACGAAATGGTAGATGCACTTATAACGGCGGATACCGCGGAAAAACTAAAGAGCGGCGAGTTGATGCTATGATGACCGAAAAAACCTTGCTTGTAAAAAAAGATCATACAAAAGCTGAGCTTCAAAAGGCTGCGGAAATACTTCGCGACGGCGGACTTGTTATTATGCCGACTGAAACCGTGTACGGTCTCGGCTGTAATGCATATTCCGAATCGGCGGCGTACAATGTTTTTGAAGCGAAAGGCCGTCCGCATGACAATCCGCTGATCGTCCACGTTGCAAATCCCGAAGAAGCCGAAAATTTCGCCGTGACAACGCCGCTTTACCATAAGCTCGCAAAGCAGTTTATGCCCGGACCTTTGACGGTCATACTCAAAAAAAAGGACGTTATTCCCTCGGAGGTTACCGCCGGAGGAGAGACTGTCGGCGTGAGATGCCCGTCGCACCCGATTGCAAGAGAGTTCATTCGCCTCGCGGGGGTGCCGGTTGCCGCACCGTCGGCAAATTTGTCCGGAAGCCCGTCACCGACAACCTTTGATCATTGCGTAAATGATATGCTTGGCAGAGTTGACGCCATAATCGACGGCGGAGCTTGCGAGATCGGGCTTGAATCAACCGTTGTTCTCCTCACGGGAGACGATTCGCTCAAAATACTTCGTCCGGGAGCCGTTGATGAGGGAGCGCTTTCGTGCGTTGCTTCCGATGTTACGGTCGCGGACGGCTTGAAAGCCGGAGAAAAGCCGCTTTCGCCCGGAATGAAATATAAGCATTATGCTCCGCGCGTGCCGCTCGTGTTGCTCGACGGTACAAACGAAGCGGTTTTGTCGTTCGTTGATGCGGAAATGAAAAAAGGAGGCGTGTTCTTCATCTGCTATGAAGAAGATGCCGATAAATACGGAAATAACGCGTACTCAATAGGAAAAAGAGCCGATGAGCCGGCTCATGCAAAGAATCTCTTTGCCGCGCTCAGGTATACAGACAGCCTTGAGAACGCCAATATAAAAAAGATATATACATATTTACCTAAGGACGGCGGAACGGGACTTCTTCCCGCTATTTATAACAGACTTATTCGCGCCGCCGATCATACGGTAATGAAAGTTTGATGTGAAGAGAGAATACCGATGGCAAGAAAAAAAGCTAAACCGACAGTTGAAAACGTACCGCTTGCGGAAATAGTGAATCAGCCCATAACCGAAACGATAGAGTCAAACTATATGCCTTATGTTATGACCGTTATCGTTTCTCGTGCAATCCCGGAAATTGACGGCTTTAAGCCCGCACACCGAAAGCTGCTTTATACTATGTATCGCGAAGGGCTTATGACAGGTCCGCGTACAAAAAGTGCAAATATCGTCGGAGCTACAATGAAGCTTAATCCTCACGGAGATGCTTCCATTTACGAAACGATGGTTCGTATGACTCGCGCAAATGAAGCGCTTTTGCATCCGTTCATAGATTCAAAGGGAAGCTTCGGTAAGCAGTATT
>CAYWAD010000020.1:0-20987 GCA_964456045.1 uncultured Lachnospiraceae bacterium | reverse complement strand
GAATCGAAATGATCCCGATCAAAATGACAAATGAAGGCCCCGACATGGACGTTGTTGAGGAGCTTGTCGAAAATGACGCTTCGATCAAGGGAATTTGGTGCGTACCGAAGTACAGCAACCCCACCGGCATCACCTACAGCGATGACGTTGTAAGACGCATGGCAGCGCTCAACCCAAAGGCTCCCGACTTCAGAATATTCTGGGATAACGCTTATTTCGTGCATGATCTTTATCCTGACGATAAGGACGAGGTGCTGAACATTTTCCAAGAGGCAAGAAAGCTCGGTCCCACGCACGAAAATATGGTCATGTATTTCGCATCAACGTCCAAGATCACCTTCCCCGGCTCAGGAGTTGCGATTCTTGCGGCAAGCAAGGATAACCTCAACCAGATCAAGGGACTGATGACCTTCCAGACAATCGGCTACGATAAGATCAACCAGATGAGACATGTCAAATATTTCGGTAACGCCGCCGCCGTTCGTGATCACATGGAGCATCATGCGGCAATATTAAGACCGAAATTTGCAATCGTGTGTGATACGCTTGAGCGAGAGCTCGGTGATCTCGGCATTGCAAAATGGTCGCGCCCCAAGGGTGGTTACTTCATAAGCCTTGACGTTGCTCCCGGTTGCGCACGCAGAGTTTATGAGCTTTGCTGTGACGCAGGCGTTAAGCTGACGGAAGCAGGCGCAACATATCCCTACCATCGCGACCCTGAGGACAGAAACCTCAGAATCGCGCCGTCATGCCCCGATGATGACGAGCTTCAGCTTGCAATTGACATTCTTTGTGTTTGTGTTAAGCTTGCGGCTTGCGAAAAAGGTCTTTAATTCAAATAAAAAGGTGATGTGAAATTTCACATCACCTTTTTTGTGCTCAAAAGTCCGTAATTTGATAAAATGCTTCTTTTGCTTCGCCGTTGTCATCGAAAAGCAGCGGCTTATCCGGTCGATTCGGCACGGGGAAGCCGTTGAGCCACGATGCGCCGTCAATTACACCCCATAGCGTGACGGAATCTATAACTTCGGCGTATTCGCGGAAAATTTTGAATATATCGCCGTAAAAGTTTGCGTGCGCGCGGACGTTTTCGGGAGTATACCATGCGGTGCCTTCCGCTTCGTTCCACTTGTGCATGGATACGTCAAGCTCCGTAATCTGTATCCTGCAACCTGTTGCGGCATACAGTTCGAGCGTCTCTTTTATCGTGTCAAGCGACGGCTCGCCAATCCGCCAATGCGACTGCATACCTATGACGGAAACGAGTTTTTCCTCTCGGTTTATGCTTTTGATCGCTTCGATTATACGCGTGCGCTTTACCGGGTCGCATTCGTTGTAATCGTTATATACGAGGTCTGCCTCGCTCGGAATGATTGATTTTGCAAGCTTAAACACGTCATAAAGATAATCTTCTCCGAGTATCGGCAAATAGGGCGAGTTTGCACGCAAAATTCCGCCGTCCGGATAATCGTTTATTGCTTCGTTTACGACGTCCCACGCGTATGTAATGTCGGAATAACGTGAAAAAACGGTTTGTATATGATTTTTCAGCGTTTCTGTCAGTGTTTCTGCCGTTGCCGAATCAAAAAACCAAGCCGGAGTTTGATTGTGCCAAACAAACGTATGTCCGCGCATCGAAATTCCCTTTTCGCGCGCAAAATTTGCAACAGCATCGGCGTTATCAAACGTGTATTCGTTCGGCGCCGGATGAAGCTCCGTCGGCTTCATCTCGTTTTCGCAGGTAAGCGAAGAAAAATGCTCCGCAATAAGATCTCCGCAACGAGATATGAGATATGGATTTACCGCAGCCCCAACCTTAAAATAGGACGCGTATTTTTCTTTGATTGACGTATGATTTGACATTTCGTGCCTCACGTTTTCGAAAGAAATATTATAAATCAAGTATACGCTCGAAGTCGCGGATTTGCAAGAGAAAACAAAGCAAATATTAAGAATGTTAATAATATGGAAATTCCCGTCATTGATAAAATGAAGTATATTGACAACGGCATTAGGTCTGTCGTATCATAATATTACAATTACAAAAGTGAGGATAAACAATTGTTAAAACTGAAAAATATCGTCAAAGAATACGGCACCGGCGATTTTACCGTCCGTGCACTTTCGGGAATAGATGTTGAGTTCCGCAAGAGCGAATTTGTTGCGATTCTCGGTCCGTCCGGCTGCGGAAAGACCACGCTTCTTAACATCGTCGGCGGTCTTGACCGCTACACTTCCGGTCAGCTTTCCGTAAACGGCAGACGTACAGAGGATTTTGAAGATGCGGATTGGGATACATACAGAAATCACTCCATAGGATTTGTCTTTCAGAGCTACAACCTCATTCCTCATCAAACGGTACTTTCCAACGTTGAGCTTGCACTGACGCTCTCCGGTGTATCCAAAGCCGAGAGACGTCACCGCGCGATAGAAGCGCTCACAAAGGTCGGCCTTGCGGATCAGCTTAACAAAAAGCCGAATCAGATGTCGGGCGGTCAGATGCAAAGAGTCGCGATTGCCCGTGCGCTCGTCAATGACCCCGAAATTTTGCTTGCCGACGAACCCACCGGCGCACTTGACTCGGAAAACAGCGTCCAGATCATGGAGATACTCAAGGAAATCTCCAAGGATAAGCTCATTATCATGGTTACGCACAACCCCGATCTTGCAGAGCAGTATGCGTCGCGTATAATTCGCCTTTTGGACGGAAAAATCACAGGCGACACGGATCCGTATCAGTCCGAAGAAACCGCAGACGACGGCGAGAAAAACGGCAAAAAACGCAAATCGCAAAAGGGACGCTACGATAAACACACGTCGATGAGTTTCTGGACGGCGCTTTCCCTTTCCAAAAACAACCTTTTGACAAAGAAAACGAGAACATTGCTTACCGCATTTGCAGGTTCGATCGGCATCATCGGAATCGCGCTCATTCTTTCGCTTTCGAACGGCATCAACCTGTACATCAACCGTGTTCAGGAGGATACACTTTCCTCGTATCCGATAACGCTTCAGGCGGAAACAATGGACATAAGCAGCCTGTTTGCTTCGATCAGCGGTTCCTCAACTTCCGAGGACGACAGCGGTCCCGTTAAGTCCGAAGAAGAACTCGGCGAATACATTTACACGAACACCGCGCTTTACGATCTTGTTAATTCACTGAATTCGATCGAAACCAAGACAAACAACCTTTCCGCGTTCCGTGAGTACATTGCGACAACGGACGAGAACGGCAAAACGCCCCTCTCCGACTACGCATCTTCCGTTATGTACAGCTACGACGTACCGATGAACATCTACGTCGAGGATAAAAACGGCAACATCGTTAAGGCTGACGCGATGACAATGATGCAGGAAATGGTATCCGCCGTTACGGGCGCGGACAACACAATGCTCGGTTCCGCATCAATGGTTTCCAGCTTTGCTGATCTGTCCGTTTGGCAAGAGATGCTACCCGCAAACGATGACAGCAAAAATGCGCTCGTTTCCGAGCTTCTCATGGAACAGTACGACCTCATTTACGGCGAGTGGCCGACTTCGTACGACGAAGTTGTGCTGATCGTCAACCGAAACAACGAACTTGACGACATCGTTCTTTATTCGCTCGGTCTGCTCACAACCGAGGAAATGGCTGATTCCTTCCTCGCAATGAGTAAGGGCGATATGATCTCGAACGATAACGGCCCTTGGACATTTGAGGAAATCACATCCAGCAAAATGAAGCTCGTCCTTTCCGCCGATATGTTCGTTAAGGACTCTAAAACCGACACATACATCAACCTTTCCGAAACGGATCTCGGCGTTTCCACGCTATATTCAAACGGTCTTGAACTCAAGATCTCCGGTATCGTAAAGGCAAATCCCGACGCTCTTTCCACCGCAATGTCCACCGGTATCGGCTACACAACCGCATTGACCGAACACCTGCTCGACAAAACCGCGGAAAGCGAAATCGTCCGTGAGCAGCTTGCAAATCCCGACATTGATGTTATTACCGGGCTTAAATTCCCGGACGAAAACGCAGAGGAACCGACAGAAGACGAAATCGCGTCTGCCGTTTCCGAGTTCCTTTCCACAGCATCCGCAATAGACAAGGCGGCAATTTATACCGCAGTCGTTTCCGTCCCGTCCGACGAGTACGTTGAAAACATCAAGACGCAGTATATGGCAAATCTTGACCGCGCCGCAATCGAGGAAATGGTAAAATCGGAATACCCCGAATACGAGTCCATGATTTCCGATATTGATGACGAGACCTTGTTTGCATATGTCGAAGGAATGATTGAAGAAAAGGTCAAGGAAGACTATGCGGCAACGATCGGGGCAACGCTCGGCGCAATGACAACGGATGAGCTTGCGGTTTTGCTTGATAAGCTTGAGCTTACCGCCGCTGACAAAAACCTCATTTACGAAGACTTCATTCCCTCAGACGTAAGCTCGTCCACATACGACGAAAATGTTGAATTGCTCGGCATCGTGGACAAGGCTTCGCCTTCCATAATCTACATTTACGCTTCGACATTCGCGGATAAAGACAAAATCTCCGACATCATCTCGGAATATAACGAAACCGTTAACGAAGACGATCAGATCAACTACACGGACTACGTTGCGCTGCTTATGTCGTCCATTACGACTATTCTGAACGCTATCACATACGTTCTTATCGCATTCGTTGCGATTTCCCTTGTTGTTTCCTCGATTATGATCGGAATCATAACCTACATTTCCGTTCTTGAACGCACAAAGGAGATCGGTATTCTCCGCTCCATCGGCGCTTCCAAGCGCGACATCAGCCGCGTATTTAATGCAGAAACGCTTATCGTCGGCTTCATTTCGGGAGCGATCGGCATCGTAGCAACCGTGCTTCTCTGCTTCCCGATAAACTGGATCATCCGTGCGCTCACCGACATCAACAATATCGGCGCGGCGCTTCCTTGGCAGGGCGGTGTCATCCTCGTTTTGATCAGCATGGGGCTTACCTTGATTGCAGGTCTTATTCCCGCTCATCTTGCGGCGAAGAAGGACCCCGTCAACGCTCTCAGAACCGAATAAACCAACAGCACAAAGAAAAAAGGCGAGCCGCAGCTCGCCTTTTTTGCGTTTGCTTAATCAAAAATATAGCTGTAATAGTCGTTTTCGAGGATTCGATACGAATACTTTCGCTTAGTTGAAACAATTGCGTTCATTTGCTTGACGTAGCTGTCGATGAGATCCTCGTTTACCGTTACGCCCTCTGCGGGAGTGAACACTTTTGTTACCGTGTTATACGAGCCGAAGCTGTTGATGAAGTTCCAGACCGGGTATCCGCTGTCGCAATTCAGGATGACGAGAGGATCCGTTGTCGAGTTGAGGTCCGTTCCCATGAGCAAGCGTGAATCGTAGTCAACTCCGAACAAATTGAGCACGGTCGGGATCAAATCAAGTGAGGAACAAGGCTTCGTGATGCGAACCGGCTCCTCCATATCGGCACACCAGATGACAGCACCGTTACGGAACAGATCGAAATTGCCGTGAAGATTGTCGATAGGCAGATCGTAAAGCTCTGCAAGTTCTTCATCGGACATTGCGTAAGGATAATGATCCGCGCTCATGACAAAGACGGTGTTTTCAAGCTCACCCGCTTCCTCAAGACGCTGTACGAGGTAGCTGAGCATATCCTCAACCTCAAGCTGGCAGGCGATATAAGCCTTTACGTTGTCGCAGTAGTCGAGATGTTCGACTCTCGAACGGTTCTTTTTCGCCATATTGTTTCCGGCAAAGGTGTAATTTGCGTGACCGCTGACAGTCATATAATATGCGTGGAAAGGGGCATTATCGATGTAGTAGTCAATGGTTTGCTCAGCCATTTCGCGGTCGGAGCGCGGCCATGATGATGTCAGATTGTCAAGTCCGTTACCGACGGCAAGATAATTCTTGTATCCGAAGTTCGGGTGGGATTTGTCGCGACCGTAATAGGTATAGGTGTGGTTGTGGAAAGCGTAGACGGTGTAATCAAGCTTGTTGAATACGTTGCCGAGCGTAAAGGGCCATGTGTTGTCGGCGCTCATTTCGAGGCACTTTGCGGAATTGTAGAACAGGCCCGTCATAGAAACGTACTCTCCCGTAGCGGTTGAGCCGCCCCAAAGCGAAGTATAGAAGTTTTCGAGGACGAAGCCTTCGTTCATCATCTTGTAAAGCGTCGGGAACAACTCCTCCGAAACGCATTTGTAGGAAAATCCTTCAAGCGTGAGGTAAATGAGGTTTTTACCCTCGAAAAGACCGGTGTATTCGTTCTTCTTCGTCGGAGTCAGCGACGAGAAATACTCGTGCATTTCGCGGATCGTGCCATCGGTTTCATTTGCTATGAGCGTGTCAAAATCAATGTCAAGGATATTGTCGCCATACTCGATCGGTGCGGTGTTTCCGCTGTCCGGCGTTTCAACAGTGTCTCCGTTTTCGTCCGTTTCGGGTCCGCTTGATGAAGTATCGCTCGGTCTTGTCGTTGTCTCGAACGGGTTAAGATTACTGTCAATTCCGATAACGTCATCTTCCTTGGAGTTTGCGTCCGGCTGACCGAACATCAGATACTTTATGTCAAGCCTCGTCGTTGTCATGATGCCGAAGTAATCAACGCTCGTCGTTACGGAGAAGGTGTTTTTATAATTATATTCCGCGTCGTCATTCGAAACGATTGCGGCAACGGCGGTAAGATGGAACATCAGCGAAAGGCAGAGCAAAATCAGCTTGACGCGCAGCGGAGTTGCAAGTGCGGGCGCATTTTTCTGACCGAAAATCAGGTACAGAACAAACGGTGCGACAAGCAGTATTAAAACAAACCAATTTCGCGCGATACAGGCGAGCGTTTCACGCCAAAACTGCGTTATG
The DNA here is from genome assembly GCA_964456045.1 of uncultured Lachnospiraceae bacterium. Lineage (GTDB taxonomy): Bacteria > Bacillota > Clostridia > Oscillospirales > CAG-272 > DTU064. The sequence continues at coordinate 14,120 of CAYWAD010000020.1, read as the reverse complement.
TCACCGGCAAAGCCGATCGTGGACCATTTGAAATAGTCCCTGAACTGTTGGAAATACAACAGCTGAACACAAAAAAGCAAGGTGATAAAGCCGCTGATCGTATAGACGATGTACTTGTTGACCCTGTTCAAGAACAGAGTTGACAAAAACGTCAAAAGACATCCGATAGAAAGCGAGAACATCGTAATGTGGAAAAGCGCGCCGGAGCCGGCGGAGTTTTTCGTTGATAATCTAATCGTGATGTAAAATACGATTTCGAGATAAAGTATGAGCGCCGGGAAGAAATATAAAAATGCGCGGTTGCGACGAAGCGGATTCTTGCGTTTCTTCCGCGTTTGCTGTCCGTATGGCGCACCGGAACGCTGAGTTTGCTTGCGCTGAGGCGTTACTTGACCTCTTTTTGCGGTCGATGGGTAGTTGTTCATTTATATCTCCGTAAAATAGGTAAAAATCTTTTTCATCAGTATATCACATTATCCGACAAATGTTCGTATTTATTTTGTTAACAATAAAAATTTTTTGTGTCAAAGAACGCAATCAGCTGAAATTTTATCTCTTTATCTATAATATGAGCTGTATATTCCGATTCATCCGTACCGAAAAAATGAATATAATCCAAAAACAAAGAAAGTCCCGACACTTCAAACGAAAGAATCGGAACTTTTTGTTATTTTGTTTTTTCGTCGGGTGAAACTGTGGGAAGCTCAAACCAGAATGTACTTCCGACACCAACATCGGACGCAACGCCGAAACGCGCGTTATGAAGCAGTAAAATTTCCTTAACTATCGAAAGTCCCAAGCCGGAACCTCCCGCACCGCGGCGATGAACCTTGTCAAGCTTATAATATCTATCCCAAATGAGCGGCAGATCCTCCTTCGCGATTCCTTTGCCGGAATCCGAAACAGACACACGAACGCTACCGCCGCGCATCTCCTCCTTAACGATAACGGTCTTGTCCTCTCCCGTATAAGAAACGGCGTTACCGATAAGATTATATATAACCTGAAGCAGACGCGTCGCGTCTCCCGAAACATATACGTCTCCGACTGTGTAAAGCTCGATTTTGTAGCCGTCCGGCGAATAGAGCTTTTTGACTCGGTTTGCCGTCGATTCTAACGCATTTGTCAGATTCACGGTAGCGAACGTGACATTCGAGGTGCCCTGTTGCATCTTCGAAAGCTCAAGCAGATCCGTCACAAGCGTCGAAAGGCGCTTTGTTTCGTCGATTATGACTTGGATGTTTTCGGGCGTGTTTTCGCCGGGTATATCGCGCATCATTTCCGAATAGCCCTCAATAAGCGTAAGCGGCGTTCTGAGATCATGCGAAACGTTCGCGATCAGCTCCTTTTGCATACGATCGACCTTGGAAAGCTCCGTTGCCGCGTAGGTGAGCGTGTCCGAAAGCTCCTCCACCTCGCGGTAGCTGTGCTTCACTTGCGACCTGTCGTAACGGCAACGGGTAAGCTCCTTTGCCTCACGGTTGACATCCGCGATCGGTGTCGAGATTCTGTGCGCGATTATGTTCGCGAAAACAACCGCGATGATAACGGTAACGAGCGAGATCCAAATGAGCATCGTACGAAGCGTTTTCACCGTTGCCGTCACGGGTGTCATTTCGCAATTGAGGAAGATAACGCCGTCTGAGCCGTCCTCAAACGTGACGGTTTTCGTGTAGATCAGGCTATCCGGAATTTTCGAGCGCGAAAGTCTGTCATTGCCGGACTGCTCAGCCGTATTAAATCCGCTGAGCGATACACGTTGAATATTTGTACCGTTAATCGAGTTTTTAGCGCTTATGTAAAGCTTCGAAAGCTCGTCGGAATCAACGTTATGGATGATGCAAGCGCCCTCGACATGCACTGAGCAAACGGGAGAGGCTTTGTTGCTTTTGAACTTGAAAACATAAACGCAAATTTCATGCTCGTGCGAATAATACGTTGCCCTTTCGTCAAGCTCATCCGTATCAATCACGGATTCGAGTATGTTCGCGGTAGATGCGAGACGTTCGGTGACGATTGTGCTGTATATTTTTTCAAGAAGCAGGATTTGGAATATCCAAAGCGCGCTCAAAATGATTACGGCGAATATAAGCAGACTTGAAAGTATGCGATCCTTTATACTTTTTTCGGCGCGATTTTTACGAGATATGCTCATATCAGCTGTTTGTGTCGAATCTGTATCCCACGCCGCGCAGCGTGACTATGTGGGAGGCGTAATTTCCGAGTGAACGTCGTAAAAGCTTGATATGCGTGTCGAGTGTTCTGTCGTCTCCGAAGAAATCATAGCCCCAAACATCGGAGATAAGTTTTTCGCGTGAAAGGGCAATGTTTTTATTTTTGAGCATATAAAAGAAAAGGTCGTACTCCTTCGGGGACATATCGACTTTTTCGCCGTCTATGTACACGATTCGCGCGGTAAGATCCGCAACGAGACCGCCAAGCTCAATAATTTCGTGACCGTCCGATTCGGTGTTTGCCTTTTGAGACGCACCAACGCGCTTCAAAATGGCGTTAACGCGCAGCATAAGCTCCTTCGGAGAAAACGGCTTAACGACGTAATCGTCGATTCCGAGTTCGAAGCCGTTTATTTTATCGTATTCTTCGCCGCGAGCCGAAAGCATAATTATCGGAACGGTCGAAAACTTGCGTATTTCACGGCAAGCGGAAAAGCCGTCGAGCTCCGGCATCATTATATCGATTATCACAATGTCATAACTTTCACTGCGGCATTTTTCGATCGCTTCCATTCCGTCCGCTGCCTCGTCCGTGGAATGCCCCTCGAAAGCGGCATATTTTGCAATCATTCGGCGTATCATTTCTTCGTCGTCTACGATGAGAATTTTATACATAAGGTAAATCCTTTCACTACAGGCACTACATTAATATTATATAGCTGTTTCTTTCTAAAATCAAGAGAGGATACCGGCAAATTCCGGTATCCTCCCTTCCTTGTTTGTTAATCGGTAAATGAAACTCCCCCGGCTTCGTTTGTACGTTCGTAGCAAGTGAGAGTTACCGTGCTGTAACGTCCGTTTCTGACAATAACAGCCGTCAGAGTGTCGCCGATTTCATGCGACTTCAAAATAGCCTTTATGTCGGCATAGCTTGTGATCTCGATATCATCGATCTGCGCGATGCGGTCGCCGTTTTGGAGAACGTCATCGTTGTAACCTTCCTCGGCGCTGTAAACATACAATCCGAGCGCGTTGACCCTGTAATAAGTTGCTTCCGAATAGGAGGATATTTCGATCACGCTGATTCTGAGCGAGGTTCTTCCTCTTACGTAACCGTATTCGAGAATCTCGTTGGCAACGTAAGTTACATCATCCATCGGGATCGCAAAGGCAAGCCCTTCGATTCCGCTGTCGGAATATTTTGCATTAACGATGCCGACAAGCTCGCCGGCAAGGTTGAACATACCGCCGCCGGAGTTACCGGGGTTGACGGCTGCGTTTGTCTGAAGCAAATTCATCGTTTCGTTTTCAACGGTGATCTCGCGGTCGAGCGCGCTGATAATACCGTTTGTAACGGTTCCGCCGAGCGTTCCGAGCGGATTACCTATGATGACGATTTCTTCGCCGACAACGAGGCCGGAACTTGTGCCGATCTCAGCCGCAACGAGACCTTCGGCGTCGATTTTAAGGACTGCGATGTCCGTGTCGGAGTCCGTTCCGACGAGAGTCGCTTCGTATTCGGTTCCGTTCGAGAGACGGACTGTGATCTTGGAGGCTACTCCGTACGAATCGTCCTCAATGACATGATTGTTTGTAAGAAGGTAGCCGTTTTCGTCAATTATAACACCGCTTCCGGCGCCTTCGGTGTAGTAAAAACTGTTAACGCTTGCGTATTCGGTTGTGATTTCGACAACGGAATCCGCAACTTTTTCAACAACTTCCGCAATCGTGCCTTTTTCCTTTGTTCCGAGCGATTCCGGAGCAAGCACAACGCCCGTTGAAGGGTTATTCGTATCGGTCGATTCGGACGCACCATCGGAATTATCCGTTCCGCCGGAAGTTCCGCCGGAAGTTCCGCTGTTGTCGGATTGAGTGTCCGTAATATTCATTGCGATAAAGTATCCGCCGATGCCCGCTCCGCCTGCAAGCAAGAGCATTGCGAGGAAGATCGCCGCAACAGCGATTACCGTCTTGGTCGTGCTTCTTTTCTTCACCGGAGCTGCGGCGGGTGCCGGAGTATAATAATGAACGGGGGGCTGAGGATAGCCGTTCGGATAATTGCTGCCTTGACTGCCGGCGTGAGGATTTATATCGGAATTGTCATTGGTCGGTTTGCTCGAATTGTTATTGCCTTCGTTGAAGATATATTCTGCCATAACGTACTCCTTTTTTGTGTTTTGGAATCGAAATATAATGATTAAGCAAAAAACGCTTGTTTTTATGTTGTGAATAGATTATAATTTTCTTATGTGACGGTTATATGATGCTTCACGAAAGATTCTTTGAAATTTGAATTCTTCGGAAATTGACCGCTCGCATTCATTCAAACGAAAAAATTATTACAGAAGGGTACGGTAACAAAATGAAGCTTAATTACAAACGAACCGTTTTCGTAGGCTTTGCATTCTTCCTGATCTGCGCTTTTTGGCAAGCATACGATAACATTATCCCCAAAATTTTGACAGACAAGTTCGGTCTTTCTCAAACCTGGAGCGGCTTCGTTATGGCGCTGGACAATATCTTCGCGCTGTTTATGCTTCCGCTTTTCGGTGCGCTTTCGGACAAATGCAAAAGTAAGCACGGCAGGCGCACGCCGTACATACTTGCAGGTACAATTGCTGCGGCAGTTGCGTTTTTTTCGCTTTCGTTTGCGGATAATATGCAGCTCACAAATCTCGGCGACGCCGCTTTGATCAACGACAAAACCGCGCTCTCCGTTCTGTATAATCACGAATATTCAAAGGAGCTCACGACGCCCGAAGGCGAAAAGTTCGACATCAAGACGTTATTTGACGAAACCGAGTTCATGAATATAAAAACAGACAGCCTTTATGTTCTCGGCGAGGACGGCAAATACGTCTCCGCTTCGGACGAAACCGATGCAAATGCAATCAACCCGTATGTTCAATTTGTATCGCCGATGCGTCAGGCTTACGCGTGGGAGACAACGCTGAACAGCCCTATAACTCTCGTTTTTTTTATAATCCTTTTGCTCATCACACTTATTTCAATGGCAACTTTCCGCACACCCGCCGTTGCGCTTATGCCTGACGTTACGATAAAACCGCTTCGCAGTAAGGGCAATGCGGTCATAAATCTTATGGGATCGTTCGGCGGCATATTGATACTCGTTATCGGAATGATACTCGGCACGGGAAATGCCGAAAATGCGCTTATGTCCTATATGTCATTTTTCGCAATTGTTTCCGGAATTATGCTTGTTGCGCTGTTTATATTTATGCTGACGGTCAACGAGCCGAAGTTTGTCGAGGAAATGCATGAAGAAAGCAAGCGTCTCGGCATTGATTCCGAGACGGACGACGAAGAAAACGGCGGCGACGCCAAGCTTTCGCGCGCGGAATTCCGTTCGCTTATCCTGATTCTTTCATCCGTTGTGCTTTGGTATTTCGGCTACAACGCGGTCACTTCGAAATATTCCGTCTACGCAAGCGAAATTCTTCACCTTGACTATAACCTGACGCTCATTATCGCGCAGGCGGCGGCGATCATTTCATATATTCCCGTCGGCATTCTTTCCTCCAAGATCGGACGCAAAAAAGCGATACTTGCCGGCGTCACCATGCTTGCGACCGCCTTCTTCACGGCATCATTTATGCGTGAGGGCAGCCCTGCGCTTTTGATGAACTGCATGTTCGCTCTCGCCGGAATCGGCTGGGCAACGATCAACGTTAACAGCTTCCCGATGGTGGTTGAGCTTTCGAAAAACAGCAATGTCGGAAAATACACGGGCTTTTATTACACCGCGTCCATGGCGGCGCAGACCGTTACGCCCATACTTTCCGGCGTGTTTTTGGACATCAAAATGACAACGCTTTTCCCGTACGCAACGATTTTTGTCGTTCTTTCATTCGTGACGATGCTTTTTGTACGTCACGGTGACAGCAAACCCGAAGCGAAAACTTCCATTGAAGTGTTCGCGGATGCAGATTAAATTATGACATTTGCAATCATCGCCGCCGTGCTTCTTTGCGCGGCGGCTGTATATGTATATTTGACATTGGGGCGCGTTAAACGTCCCGACGCACCGTATTTTTACGGTTCCCTTTTCGCCCATAGAGGGCTTCACACGGACGGCGTACCCGAAAATTCCCTGCCTGCGTTTGCCGCGGCTGTCAACTCCGGCTACGGAATCGAGCTGGATGTGCATTTGACCGCGGACGGAGAGCTTGTCGTCCATCATGACGACAGCATCAAGCGTTTGACGGGCGAGGAGGGCAAAATTTCGGAGCTGACGGCGGCGGAGCTTACGTCAAAGAAACTTTGCGGCACGGAAGCAACAATCCCGCTTTTTTCCGAGGTGCTTTCGCTCGTAAACGGAAAAGTTCCGCTCATAGTTGAGTTGAAGCGCACCCCTAAGGACGCTCCCGCGCCGCTTTGCGAGCGTGTTTTTTCCGCGCTGGACACATACAAAGCCGAAACCGGCGGAGAATATTGCGTCGAATCGTTTAATCCTTACGTCGTGAGTTGGTGCAGGAAAAACCGAAGCGATGCTTTCCGCGGTCAGCTCACAGAGGCATTTTATTCTCGCGGCAAAAAGACGAAAATCATGTATATGATGGAGAATTTGCTCATAAATATGCTCGGACGACCGGATTTCGTGGCGTACAATGTTCGAGACAGGGGCAACTTCTCGCTTCGCGTGTGGCGGAAGATTTACTCCGCGCCGATCGCGTTCTGGACGATCAAAAGCCAAGCCGAGCTTGACGCCGCACGCCGCGATTACGGAGACAAGGTTGCGATTATTTTCGAGGGATTCATTCCCAAAACCGACTCCGCATCACCCCACGCAACGGAGGCGAAACAATGACGGAATCGGCAAAAACACGGCTTGTTCGAGCGGTTTCCGTCGTCTTGCTCATTGCCGTCACGCTCGGAGCGATCGTTATTTCCGAAAAGAGGCGTACCGAAAACATAAAAACTAACAATTCGCCGCTTCCGTATCTTTACAGCGATAACGGAATGGAGTTCGTTTCGATGCCGCAGGGCACGGCGACGGATGTTTTTGTTAACCTCTCGCTTTACGAAAAAAAATACGACATTGACGTCGGTTTTATTGACTTTTGCGCGGAAAGCGAGACGATAAATCCGGACGGCAATTTCCTGACGATGCTTAAATCGCGGCTTGAGTCCGGCCGTTACAGCGACGACATATGGGAAGATCTGACCGGATACACATTCTCGGTGCTTTACGATGTCTATTCCGGTGCCGTGGAGCGCGACGAGGTCACCGTTATCGGCGATGTGTTGGACTTGCACAAGACAACACTTGCTTTTTTCGGCGCGTCGAAACCGTCTGACTTTGACGGAGACGAATTCGAGGGCTCGTTAGCGGAGCTGTTTGGGGGCACGGACTTGACTTTCGATGTCGGTGAAGACGCTCGGTTCTTCATTTCGGGCGGACTTAAATTTGCAATTTGTCGCGGAGTCGAAGCGGCATTAAACGCCAAGAAATCCTGCGATTTTGTCATCGCGGAGGCAGAGACGGAAACGGAAGCGGCTGAGCTTGCCGCGGTCGGTGCGGACGTTGTGATTTCGAAAAACGGCGAAGCTAAAGCGGAATACATCGGAGATTGCGTGGTGTTTTTCGGAGCAGGTGAACTTTTTGACGAAAACGCCGTTTTTATAGCGGTGACGCTTGCGGTCGGTATGGATCCGATCGTAAGGCTGTATCCCGTACAAGCGTCGGACGGAAAATTTCGCCTTGCGGATGAAAACGCAACGGCTGATTTCATAAGCAAAACCAATCTGCGCTCCGAAAACGCGAAAATTGACGAAAACGGACGAATAAAATACAGATAAAAGTCAAAAAGGGCCTAATTTTGTTGACAACCCACAAACAAGATGATATAATTATTTTACATTATTTATTATGTTCGGTAGACCGTAATGCTTTGCTTAAAAGATGTTTCGTTTTCGTACGGAAAGAAAAAAGTAATTGAAAATTTATCGTTTTCCGTTGCTCCGGGCGAATGCGCGGTGCTTGCCGGGCCTAACGGTTCGGGCAAATCAACGGCTCTTTCCGTCATTGCCGGTATTCAAAAGCCGACTTCGGGAACTGTTACCGTTGACGGAAAGATCGGTTACGTTCCACAGGGAATTTCGCTTTTGGAGGACGCGACGGTTATTGAAAATTTAAGGTTTTTCGCGTCGATTTCCGGAGGAACTATCCCCGAAAAGCTGCCGTTTTCCGTTGAAAAATACTTAAAAAAGCGAGTGTCTCGGCTTTCCGGCGGCATGAGCAAGCAAGTGAGCATCGCTTGCGCGCTTTTGGGCGAACCGAATGTCATTTTGCTCGACGAGCCTTGCGCGGCTCTCGACATTTCGTTTCGCGATGAAATGATAAAGCTCGTGTGCGAGCTGAAGGCAGAGGGAAAAACAATCGTTTATGTCGGTCACGATCCGTCTGAGTTTTACCCTTTTTACGACAAGCTTGTTTTGCCGGGAATTTCCGAAACCGTGCTTACTCGCGGCGAAAACGATGCCGAGGCAGACACGGAGGAGAAATTTGTCCGGTTTTACAAAGAATACATTAAATCATATCCACAAGGAGAATTTTGACTATGGAAAAGAAAAAAATCATTGTCATAGTAGCTGCCGCACTTGTTGCGTGTGTTCTTCTCGGTGTTGTTGTCAACGCGGCAATCATGTCCACACCGAAAAACACAATCGAGAACTCCGTTGATGATACTATCAAGGCTGTTACAAAGTCCGACAGCGCCGATTTTCTTACAAAGGTTCTCAACGGCGGAAGCATTGAGGTTTCCGCAAACGTCGGTAAGCTTATGAAAAGTTTCGGCACAGACGACAGCGTTGATATGGACGTTTCCGCAAAGCTTTATTTTGACATTGCGGCAATCAAAACCGCGTTTCAGCTTGTTGCGTCCATGGACGGTAACGCTCTGATCGACGCGCTCGTTTACCTCAGCAGCGAAGAATTTGCGGTTTCTTCCGACGCGCTTCTCGGAGACGATACATACGGTATCGTTTTCAAGAACATCGAAAAGAATTTCGATTCTTCCGAATTCGGTGAGGACGGAGAGTACAGTCTCGGTGTTGACTTCGAAGCAATTGCTGCCGTGCTTGATACTTTTGAAAACATGTCCGATCCGCCCAAGGAGCTTGAAAAGCTCATTGATAAAACCTACGACATCGCAGACGATATTTACACGATGCTCATCAAGTCCGTTTTGAAGCACGCGGAAGTTGACAAGACAAGCGGCACGATTTCCTGCGCGGGCAAGGATGTAAAAACAAAGGATCTTTCTATCGTGATCAACGGTGAGGCTGTTTCGCTCATTCTTGCCGATGCTTACGATTATTTCGCAAACGATAAGTCGCTCAACAAGTATCTTACCGAAGACCTTGTTGAACTCGCTCCCGCTCTTGTGGATTATTTCTACGGCATGGCGCTCGTCGGCGTCGCTACGGCAACGCCCTACCTCCCTGTGCCCGATCTTGACGATTTTTCTTCATCTTATTACGACGATGACGAAAATGACGACGTTGACCTCGATGAAAACGACGATGTTGACTTCGACGAAAATATAGAAGAATTAAAGGAATCCATCGTCGAAGCTATCGAAGAAGCCGTTGAGGAATTCTACGACGAGCTTGAAGATGTAGACATCGACGATCAGGTTGAAGAATGCGCGGACGCTCTTGAAGATTTCGAGGCATCCGCTGTGATTCACATCAACAAGAAGAACGGTCAGATCATCGGTCTTGACGTTGAAGCCGAATATGACGACGCAGACATCATCGATCTTTCTGTTGTTTGCGGCCCCGATTGGGACGAGATTACGGAAATTTCCGTAAAGGTTGATGTCGACGGCGTCAAAATGTCTGCTTCATATGTGGTTTCCGAAAACACAAAGAAGGCATACAGCGCAGACATCAAGGTTAAGCTCGATTCCGAAGTAATCGCAAGGGCAAGTATCTCTTGGGACAAGAAAGAGGGCGACCTCAAGATAAAGGCGTCTTCGACTGCTTTCTTCGGCGGAGAATCCGAGTTTGTATTCAAGGGCAACCTCATCGCTTCCTCCAAAGAAATCGTTCTCGTACTTAATAAGATCACATACGACGAAGTTTCCATCGACCTCGCCGACATCACCATCACTGTTAAAACAAGCGACAAGATGCCCTCGACCGGCAAGGTTAAGGATATTCTTACGCTTTCTTCGGATGATTTCGAGGAAATCAAGGAAGCTGTTCAGGAAGCAATAACATCTCTCGGTGAAGATCTCGAAGATGTTTTCGGAGGTCTTATATCCGGCGGTGGAGACATTGACGATATTTTCGGTGACTTGGACTTTGATGATGCAGTCCCCGATAAGATTATGCCCGACGAAAGTTGGGATGAGACTGCTACCGACGAAGACTGGGGCTGGTAAAGTTGATTTTTGATCACTAAACTCAAGTATAAAAAGAAAGCCGAGCCGATTTTCGGCTCGGCTTTCTTAACATTTCGGTGAAGTTATGTTTAGACGAGATCTTTGTTTGTTCGGTAAATGTATACTGTCCGGCATCGCGGTGACGCTTGTACTTGCGGTGCTTTTTGCAGTTGCCGCAGGACTTATAATCGACCGTTCAAAGGACGTTTATACGCCCGTAAAAGTAGCCGTGGTAGACGGCGACGACTCCTTTTACAGCCGTATAATCGTGAATATGGTTAAAAATCTCGGTTATGTTTCAAGTCTTCTTGAGATCGACCGCGTAAAAACGGACGAACCGAACGAGCTTACCGACATTGGCTACGCAGCTGTCATCGTTTTGCCGGAGGGCTATATCAGCGACATTTTATCTGCCAAAGTCTCCGGCGGTACCGTTATCGTTTCGCCCGCGCTCGGCGCGCAGCAAGAGATCGTATCGTCCGTTGCGAGGTTCGGCGAGGTTATGCTCTCGGCAGGACAAAACGGCACTTTTTCCGGACTTTATCTCATAAAGGAACACGGACTTTCGTCCGATACGCGTTCCGCGTACCTTGACGAAGTTAATCTTACGCTTGTCAACGAGGCACTCACCGCGCACGACAAATATTTTTACGTCGAAACGCTCGACTACGAGGGCACGGGACTGCCCACGGAAGCGTATTATGCCGTCTGCTGGCTCGTTTTTCTCGCGATGATGCTCTCAATCTTCTTCATTTCGCTTTACACGACGGATCTTAAACATCCGATCCTTGTCAGACTTCGTTCTTGCGGCGTCAAAACAAGCTCATTTTGGCTGTGGAAGTTCATTTTCACATTTGCATTTCGCGTTCTCGTCATTTGCGTAGCCGTTTTCGCTCTGTCGCGATTTGAACTTGCAATATTTGACATTTCATCTGTGTGCTGCGTTTGCTTTGTTTCACTGCTGATGACATTATACGGCATCGCGATGACGGCATTTTCGCGTGACGGAATAACGGTCAATCTGCTCGTCTCCGCCGGCGGACTTTTGCTTTGCGGAGGTATCGTTCCACGTCAGTTTTTGCCCAAGCTTTTGCTTGACATCGGTGATTTTACACCTTTCGGCGTGTTGAAATCTCTCCTGTCTCACGCATTTGTTTCGGGAGGCGAATTTGCGCTTGACGCGACTGTTGCGCTTTTGTATGCGGCATTCTTCTTGGCGATAATATGCGTCAAAACAAGACGAATCACGATCGGAGGCGACGCTTGATGTCAGGATATTTCTCCCTTTCCTTAAAGCGGACGCTTCGCACGGTGTACTTTCCCGTCATGCTCGTCGTTTTCTCGATCGTTACATATTTTGCACCCTCGCTCGGCGCAAGCGAAGATCTCTTGCCTGCCGGTCTGTGCAACAACGACACCTCGGAAATTTCCGCACGAATTGTTGAATATTTGCTCGATAACGGCTACGAGCTTTGCTCGGACGAGGCAGAGTTGACGGACGGCATTGAGTCCGGACGTTACAGCTGCGGAGCTGTCATCCCGAATGGCTTCGGTGCGCTTGTTTCCGAGTTAAATGCGGACGGCGCAATCAAATTTATCGTAACACCCGTATCGTATGCACCCGAAATCTATCAAAACCACATCGCCGCTATAGTGTACAGAGAAGCCGCTCCGTACATAACCGCCGCCGCGCTTGACGAAACCGACATCACGTTTGACGAGGTATACGAAAAGTACGTCGGCATGAGCGAGGACGGAGTGCTTTTTTCGTTTGATGAACAACTTTCCGAGGGAAACGTGCGGCACGAAGCCGAGCGCGAGAAAACGTACACGTTAACTGCCGTGTCTCTGCTTATTTTTGCGCTTATAATGTACAGTGCGTCGGACGTGTTCACGTCTGACATACCATCGCTCGCGCCACGCATCGGCATACGAAAAACCGTTGTGACTGCGGTGATCCCGGACGTTTTCGCGCGTCTCTTCGGCGTTAACGCGGCATACATCGTTTCCGCGCACCTGCGGCTGTGGCTTTGCTCGGACGATCTTCTTGTAGCGCTCATTCCCATAGTGTTCGTTTATTCGATTTTGACGGTTGCGTTCGGAATTTTTGCCGTAACGATCTTTGCGGGCCGCGAAAAAACTTCCGCATGCACGTTTTATTTGCTCGTTTTGTCGCTCGTTTTGTGCCCGATCTACTTTGACATCGAGCTCGTTTTGCCGGCGCTTGGAAAGCTTCGCCTGTTCTTGCCGACGTATTGGCTTTGGCTGCTCGACGGCAAAGACAGTACCGTTTTCGCATTTTTTGTCGCGATTTTCTGCTTTTTTGCTTCGTTTTTGCTTATGTTGCTTAAGTTTAAGCCTCAAAAAATATGCGAAACCGTAAAATAAGCCGCCATGGGTGTCTTTTACCTTGACACTCCGTTAAAAATAATGATATAATAAGCTGTTAAAATCCGCAAAATTTTATATATGATACGATAATGTTTCTTCGGAGGAAATTTAACTATGAAATGGCAATCAGTAAATGAGCTTAGAGAGAAATATCTCTCATTCTTTGAATCCAAGGGTCATCTTCGTTTGCCGAGCTTTCCGCTCGTTCCGCAAAACGACAAGTCCCTCCTGCTTATCAATTCCGGAATGGCACCGATGAAAAAGTTTTTTACCGGTGAGGTTGAGCCGCCGCGTCACCGCGTAACAACTTGCCAGAAATGTATCCGCACGCCCGACCTTGAGCGCGTCGGTCACACCGCTCGTCACGGCACATATTTCGAAATGCTCGGAAATTTCTCGTTCGGCGATTATTTCAAAGGCGAGGCGATTCCGTGGGCTTGGGAATTTTTAACCAAGTGCCTCGAAATTCCGGAAGAACTGCTCTACCCCTCTATCTACGAGGAGGATGACGAAGCTTTCGACATTTGGCACAATCAGATCGGCGTCCCCGCGGAGCGCATTGTCCGTCTGGGTAAGGCGGATAATTTCTGGGAGCACGGCTCCGGTCCTTGCGGTCCCTGCTCCGAGATTTATTTTGACCGCGGCGAAAAGTACGGCTGCGGCTCTCCCGACTGCAAGCCCGGCTGTGATTGCGACCGTTTTATGGAAATTTGGAACAACGTGTTCACGCAGTACAATTCCGACGGAAACGGTCACTACACCGAGCTTGAGCATAAGAATATAGACACCGGTATGGGTCTTGAGCGTCTTGCTTGCGTTATGCAGGGCGTTGACAATATGTTCGAGGTTGACGGCGTGCGCAAGATCCTCGACAAAGTTGTTGAAATCTCCGGCAAGCACTACGGAGAGGACAAGGACAACGACATTTCCATTCGCGTTATCACGGACCACGTTCGCGGAGCGACATTTATGATCTGCGACGGCGTTATTCCCTCCAATGAGGGTCGCGGCTATGTACTTCGCAGAATTCTGCGTCGTGCCGCACGTCACGGCAAGCTGCTCGGCATAAGTCGCGAGTTTCTTTCCGAGGTTTGCGATGTTGTTATCGCGGAAAACGTTGACGGCTATCCCGAACTCGGTGAAA
>CAYWAD010000019.1:0-21467 GCA_964456045.1 uncultured Lachnospiraceae bacterium | reverse complement strand
CTATCATAAGTCCGAACAAAATGACAATGCCGACAAAGTGTATCATAGCTTCCGCATTGGGATTGACGCGTTTTCCGCGAACGAGCTCGACGAGCAAAAACAAAAGTCTGCCGCCGTCAAGCGCGGGTAACGGCAAAAGATTCATAACTCCGAGGTTCATCGAAAGCACGACAGCCATATAAACGAGATCCGAAAATCCGGTTTCGGCTGCTTCTCCGAGGACCTGTGTAACTCCGACAGGACCGCTTACGGCTTCGATGCCGTATCTGCCCGTTACAAGATCGTAAAGCGATTCCCAGATCATTTCAATCGTCAATTCAGATCTGTAAAAAGCGTGTTTTATGACATTTCCGATTGTTTTATGTTCGGCATATACATAAAAATCAAGCGAGCCAAAGGTGATTCCGTCGGAAGATTCCTGCGGAAAGGTTACATTTTCAATCATAATTTCTTCGCCGTCGCGGATGACGGTAATGTCTATATCCTCGATGCCTCGGCGCATGATTTCGTAAGCAAGTTCGTTTGCGATATGGACTCTTTCGCCGTCAACGGCGATGATTTTATCGCCCTCCATAAGCCCCTCGGACTTTGACTGCGCGACCGTTCCCTCCTCAAAGCCGACAAACTGATAAATCGTTGTGCTTGCGAGGCTTCCCGAAAAAATGACAAGCAAAATCATCAAGAGGATGCCGATCGAGATATTGGAAAGCGAGCCTGCCGCCGTAATTATAACTCTTTGCCACAAAGGCTTGGTTGAAAACGCATTTGGATCGTCCGATTCTTCGTCTTCTCCCGCCATACTTGTAAAGCCGCCAAACGGCAAGGCGCGTATTGAATAGCGCGTGCCGGACTTTTTGCCGACGAAAGACCAGAGCTTAGGTCCCATACCGACGGCAAACTCGGTTACGGTCACTTTGCAAAGTCTTGCCGCCAAAAAATGTCCCATTTCATGGATAAAAATGAGCAAACCGAAAACAAAAATTGCTATTATGATCGAAAAAAACTTCATAATTCTCCTCAGCGATCGTTTATTACGGCTGCGGCAAAGCGTCTCGCCTCCGCATCAGCCTCGAAGATGTCGTCAAGAGTCGTTTCTCCGGATCGTCCGACTGCTTCCGTTGTCTTTGCGACAACGTCGTATATCTCGGAAAATCCTATTTTCCCCGAAAGGAATGCGCCGACTGCGATCTCGTCGGACGCAGACATAACCGCAGGTGCCGTACCGCCGACTGCCGCCGTCTTTTGCGCGAAAGCCAAAAGTGGGAACGCGTCGGTATCTGGCTTACCGAAGGTAAGTTTGCCTAACTTGGCAAAATCAACGCTTCCAACGCCACCGGGACGACGTTTCGGATACGTTATCGCGTAACCGATCGCGGTTCTCATATCGGGCAAACCCAACTCCGCGATAATCGCGCCGTCACAATATTCGACCATCGAATGCACGATGCTTTCACGATGGATCACGACCTCAATATCGGCAACATCCACGTTAAAAAGGTGCATCGCTTCGATGACTTCAAAGCCCTTATTCATAAGAGTTGCGGAATCAACGGTGATCTTTTTGCCCATGAGCCAAGTCGGATGTGCGAGCGCGCGTTCGGGCGTTATCCCTGCCAATTCTGCTTTTGTACTGCCGAAAAACGGGCCGCCGGACGCTGTCAAAAGTATTTTTTTGACATCAGCTTTTCTTCCGCCCGAAAGACACTGAAAAATCGCGCTGTGTTCACTGTCCACAGGGATAAGCTCCGCGCCGCCGCGTCTTATCTCGGCAAGCAGATGAGCGCCCGCGGAGACGATCGCCTCTTTATTTGCCATGCAAATACGCTTGCAACTTTTAGCCGCAGCCATCATAGGCATTGCAGCAGCCATACCGGAAACAGCGATGACAGCGGAATCCGCCTTAATCTCGTAAGCGGCATTTGTCACGCCATCCGTGCCGGAATAAACCTTCACATCAGTATCGGCGAGGGCTGTTTTCAACCTTGAAGCGGCTTTTTCGTCCGCCATAGCAACGATTCGGGGACTATATTTTCTACACTGTTCTTCGATCAGCTTATCGTTTGATCCGGCTGTCAAAAGTTCGATCTTCGCACCTATTGCAGACGCAACATCAAGCGTTTGTATGCCGATAGAGCCTGTCGATCCTATGACGGAAAGGCTCGGATTTTCGTTTATATTTTTCATTTTATGTTCCGTTTAATTAAAATATGTGAGTACAAGGCTCAAAAGATAAATCAACGGTGCAATCGCGATCACACTATCAAAACGGTCAAGCACACCGCCATGTCCGGGGAAAATTTTCCCGTAGTCCTTTATGCCGTACTGACGTTTGATAAAGGATGCGTTAAGATCACCGATTTGAGAAAGGATCGAGAGGATCAAACCTGTGATAATGAGGGCGAAATAATTCGGCGTCAAATCCGTGATTGAGGCTACGAGCAGACCGTAGAGCGCGAACGACGCAACGGTAAAGACTATTGCTCCGACGCTGCCCTCAACGGTTTTTTTGGGAGAAACCTTCGGGATAAGCTTATGGCGACCGAAAAGCGTGCCGCAAAAATATGCAAATGTGTCGGTGAGCCACGAACCGAGAAAGAGGAACAGCAGTACAAATCCGCCGTTTTTCTCCGGCGCAATCGCAACCGCGGAGACGGCAGCTCCCGAAACATATACGAGCATCGTTAAAAAATGTGTCGTCGGTGAAAGCTCGTTTTTGATTACACCGAAAACGCAAAGCGCGTAAACCGCAAAAACCATCGTCGCTGCCGCCGCAAGTACGAGGGGACAGCCGTTTTCACCAAGAAAAAACTGATAAAACGGAAGCACAGCTGCGATCAAATATGCCGGCAAAGTCACTGTGAGATGCTTTTTATCCGCGATTCCGATACATCTGGCGATTTCGAACATAGCAACAACCGAAATGAACGCGAAGAAAGTCGGAAGCGCCGCCGTATCGTAAAAAATAAAGACCGGAATCAAAATTGCTACTAAGACAATACCGGTCAAACTTCGTTTCAACATAATTCACTCCATACCCAACACAAACATAATATTCGGATTCACGGAGATGATAATCACCTCCGTGAAACTGAAATAGTGCGTTATTTATTTACAACTCCGCCGAACCTGCGTCCGCGGCTGTAAAAATCCTTCACAGCAGCATCAACGTCATTTGATGAAATATCGGGCCAAAGAGTATCCGTAAAATAATACTCCGAATATGCCGCCTGCCAAAGAAGGAAATTGGAAAGTCTTTTTTCGTTCGCCGTCCTTACGATAAGATCCGGGTCGGGACAGCCTACCGTGTAAAGTGCGTTTGAAAGGGATTTTTCCGTGATTTCCACTCCGCTTTCCGCAAGCTTTCGAGCTGCATTTACGATTTCGGCTCTGCCGCCGTAATTCACTGCAATATTTAGCCGCAGCTCATAATGCTCGGACACCTTTTCAAGCTCGTTCATTCGTGCCGTCATTTCGGGCGCAAACGCAGACTTATCGCCGAGGAACACGTATCTAATCTTGTTTTTTTCAAGATCGCGTGTCGCCTCGTCTATATAGGCATCCAAAAGTGACATAATTCTGTCAACTTCGTTTTTCGGACGCGACCAATTTTCGGTTGAAAACGCGTACACAGTCACTATTTTTATTCCGATGTCACCGCAATAGCGTACGATGCGTTTGAGCGCCGCCGCACCTTCGGAATGGCCGTATTCGCGAGGCATACCTCGTTTTTTTGCCCATCTGCCGTTTCCATCCATAATAAACGCAATGTGCGAAAGCTTATCGTCAACCGTAACCTTTTCGCTCACGTCCGACTTTTTCACTTTAGAGAATAATTTTCCCATATTGCCGAAAATGCAACGTCAGATCGACATAATTTCCTTGATCTTATGCTCGGAAACTGTATCTATCTCCTTGATATACTTGTCCGTAAGAGTCTGGACGTCCTTACCGGACTGCTTTTCTTCGTCTTCGGTCATTGTACCGGCTTTTTTGTTTGCCTTTGCCTTATCCATAGCATCGCGGCGGATGTTACGGATAGCGACCTTCGCTTCTTCGCCGAGCTTTTCAACCTGCTTTTTAAGCTCTTTTCTACGCTCCTCCGTAAGCTGAGGAACGGAAATTCTGATCACTTTACCGTCGTTCTGCGGAGGAAGTCCGAGATCGGAAGCAAGGATTGCTCGTTCGATGGATTTAAGTGTTGAAGGATCCCAAGGGGAAACCACCAGAGTACGTGCATCTGCCGCACGAATCTCCGCAACCTGAGAAACGGGTGTGGGAACGCCGTAATATTCAACGGAAACTCTTGAAAGGATTTCGGGGTTCGCTCTGCCGGCTCTTACAGTCGAAAGATTGTCGGAATAAGCCGCCACGGATTTTTTCATTTTTGATTCAAATTCATCAAGCTTGAGTTTCATATTTTTTGCCTTTCTGTAAATGAAATTTTATGTAATTTTTATTTTAACGTAATTATTATCTCGTAACGACGGTACCGATGGGTTCGCCGAACACCGCTTTACAAATATTTTCCGGATCTTCGAGTGCACAAAGCAATAGCGGGACGTTATTTTCGCTTGAAAGCGTTGCCGCCGCAAGGTCGATGACCTTGAGTTTATGGTCGATAATATAGTCATAATTAACGGTATCGAATCTTACCGCGTCGGCATATTTTCTCGGATCCTTATCGTAAATAGCGTCAATATTTTTAGCAAGAATTGCAACATCAACCTCAAGCTCGGCTGCACGAATGATCGCGGCGGTATCGGTTGTGAAGAAGGGGTTACCGGAGCCTGCGCCGAGGATAACAACCTTTCCCTGCTTTAAGTAGCTGTCTGCTTTATTGCGAGTATAAAGTTCGGCGAAATCGTTCATTTCAGCCGCGGACATTGCGACCGCATTAAGTCCCGCACGTTTGAACGCATCTTCGAGAGCGATCGAATTTATGACCGTCGCAAGCATTCCCATATGGTCTGCGCGCGCTCTGTTCATGCCGGCTCCGCCTGCTCCGCGCCAAATATTGCCTGCGCCGACAAGCACAGCGACCTCAACGCCTTCATTGACACATTTTTTGATAGCGGCAGCGACCGTATCAAGCATAGAAAAGTCAAGTATGCCGTCCGCATTCGACTTCAAAGCTTCGCCCGAAAGCTTGACAAGCACACGTTTGTATTTTGGTTTCATAAGATTCTCCCGTTTATGTTTAATATTATATCTGATTTATTATACTTATTTTTTTCCGTCTTGTAAACAGGCTTTGATGTTTTTTTAACTTTATCGCGTCTGCCGACTAAAAACTCACAATTTACTATTGTTAAAAGTATACCATATTTACGCAGTATAATCAAGTAAAAGATGCAAACTTAGCTTTGCAGAAAAGCAAAAAACCGCAGTAAAACTGCGGTTTTTCTAATAATTACTTGTTATTTACGAGAGAAGCGATTTCTTCAGCGAAATTGTCTTCCTTCTTTTCAAGGCCTTCGCCTCTTTCGTAGAGATAGAAAGCTACAACCTTGATGCTTGCGCCGAGAGCCTTTGCGGTATCTGCAACATACTTGCCGACCTTGATGCTGTCTTCCTTAACGTAAGGCTGTTCGAGGAGACAAACACGGTCGAAGAAGAGCTTACCGAGCTTACCTTCAACGATCTTAGCGATAACTGCGTCGGGCTTGCTTGCGAGCTTTTCGTCGTTCTTAGCTGCTGCAACCTGAACCGCCATTTCTTCGTCGATAGCTGCCTGGGGAACGTCTTCCTTAGCAACGTAAGTGGGGGGATTGCCTGCTGCGATCTGAAGCGCGATGTTCTTTGCGAATTCAGCAAATTCGGGCTTCTGAGCGGTTGCTTCGTCTGTGTCGTACTTAACTACAACGCCTGTGGAGCCCTTACCGTGGATATAGGTAGAGCAGATACCTTCGATAACCTCGAAGCGGCGGATAGTCATGTTTTCACCGATTGTGAAAACCATGTCCTTACGCTTACTTTCAACGGTGAAGTTGTCGTCGTAAGGAAGTTCGTTGAGTTCTTCAACGGTAGCGGGCTTCTTATCAATGATAACAGCGAGGATTCCGCGAACGAATTCCTGGAAAAGAGCGTTCTTTGCAACAAAGTCTGTTTCTGCGTTAACTTCGATCATGGCGGTTGTTTTTCCGTCTTCGGAAGTCATAATGTCAACAACGCCTTCCGCTGCAACTCTGCCTGCCTTCTTAGCTGCTACTGCAAGTCCCTTTTCGCGAAGGACCTTAACAGCTTCGTCAAAGTTTCCGTCTGCCTCAACAAGAGCCTTTTTGCATTCCATCATACCGCAACCGGTCTTGGTGCGGAGTTCGGATACCATTTTTGCTGTAATAGCTGCCATTTTCGTTACCTCTCAATCAATTATTCAGCGGTTTCTTCAGTTGCTTCAACCTCTGTTGCTTCCGTTTCTTCAGCGGAATCAAAAGATTCACCCTGCTTACCTTCGATAACTGCATCTGCAAGAGCGGAGGAGATGAGCTTGATAGCGCGGATAGCATCATCGTTACCGGGGATAACGTAATCTGCATCATCGGGGTCGCAGTTTGTATCAACGATAGCAACTACCGGGATACCGAGCTTCTTAGCTTCGAGAACTGCATTGTGCTCTTTACGTGTATCAACGATGAAAATAGCATCGGGGAGACGATTCATTTCCTTGATACCGCCGAGGTTACGCTCAAGATTGTCCATTTCCTTCTGGAGAGCTGCAACTTCCTTCTTGGGGAGAGAGTTGAATGTGCCGTCTTCCTGCATCTTTTCGAGCTGATAGAGACGGTTGATGGAGCGGCGGATAGTCTTATAGTTGGTAAGCATACCACCGAGCCAACGTACGTTTACATAATACTGACCGCAACGCTTTGCTTCTTCCTGGATAGCGTCAGCAGCCTGCTTCTTCGTTCCTACGAAGAGAATAGTACCGTTATTTTCAGCAATTTCGCGAACGAACATGTACGCTTCGTCAAACTTTTTAACGGTCTTGTTGAGGTCGACGATATAAATACCGTTTCTTTCGGTAAAGATATACTCGGCCATTTTGGGGTTCCATCTTCTCGTGTGATGTCCGAAATGAACACCTGCTTCGAGAAGCTGCTTCATAGATACAACAGACATAATTATATGTCCTCCTTCGGTTATTTCCACCACGGTTCGCCGTTAACACGACAGCCGGCGGCGTCCGTCGGCACCGATCGTGACCTTTTTTGCGCCGTGTGTGAATTATATTTTGCCGTGCATTTTGCACAAGCTTTATCATGATACCACGTCTGACTTTTTTTGTCAATATATATTTTTCGTTTTTTGCAAAAAAAGCGCAGATTTTTCAATCTGCGCTCTTAATTTTTAAGTGTTATTCTTCTGCGGGAGTTTCTGCGTCGGGGTCTTCCGTTGCAAAATGCTCAGCATAGTAGGAAGAATAGATGTAGGCAGCACCGTTTTCCCACGAACCGTCTGTCATCTGTGCAAAGAGTTCGTTTTCGGAAAGTTCGGTTTCAGCCTGCTTGAAGAATTCGTCAACATCCTCAAGAGATATTGCCATCAATCTCGCGTAAAGATCTGCGGAAAGCTTTTCGATCTCCGCAAAGTTTGCTGCATTGTTCTCGTTTCTGATACCGGGAACGAGCGAGAAAGGAGTGAAATAGCTGTTGAGGTTTACTTCCTTGGCATCTTCCCATGCGTTAGGATCCGCACCTTCTTCGAGAGATGCCATATAAACATTACCCGTATAGAGGATGTTCATGGTGTAATCGTCGTTAAGTCTTGTAACTGTTCCGTCTTCATTGTACTCGAAATGAGTGCCTTCAACGCCATACTGGAGAATGTCGCGAAGTTCCGGAACCGTGTTGAGCGCAACGATAACTTCCATCGCACGGTCGAAGTTAGCCGTATAAGAGCTTATTGCGAAAGCACCTGCAAAGAGATCTTCCTGAGTTGCCTTCGGATAGTCGTATGTGTAGATGTAGTAATCTTCTTCGTATGCAGCAACATCGGATGCCGTTCCTTCAATAACGCCAACAGCGAAGTTTTCGCAATTTTCGGGATCGGAGGAGATAGCTCCTGCTTCTTCGAAGCTCTTCATAAGCTTGAAGTTAGTCTTATAGGTATTGTTCTTGAAGATACTGCCGATCGAGGACGACTGGTTGTAGGTAGGAGTGGAACCGAAGCCGGATGCGAGAACGCTCCATTCTCCGTCGTCGCTCCAATAGTACATTCCGGCAGGATCAGTCCAAGAAAGGAGAGGAGTTACGGTATCGTCTTCCTCATACTTGAGGATATCGTTAATAAATTCTTCAACTCCGCTAAGGTTACCTGCGGAAAGAACCGCCTTTGCAAGAGTATCTGCATCGTAGTTGTAATCCGCTATCAGTTCCTTATTGAGGAGGAGATACTTGAATTCACCGAGACCGTGGTTGTTGGGGACGGCGTAAGTAGCTCCGTTGTAATTAGCCGCGGTAAGGAAATGGGGATAGATATAGCTGTTGAGAACCTTGGATGTTCCCTTGAGGGTGGTTGTAAGGTCGGAAAGAGCCTCACGCTCGATGTACTCAACGTAATCGGTGTAATCCGTGATGAGGAAAATATCCATCTGATACTGACTTACAGCGGGATATTTTTCCTGAGTGATACCGTATTCGTCCTTGAAAGTTTCAACAGCGGTTTCCTCTGTTTCAACAGTCTCGGTAGCTTCGGTTGTGATACCGTGTATACGGTTATATCTTTCTTCTTCTCTTTTTTTCTGAGCTTCGAGTTCATCCTGCTCTGCCTTTTCCTCAATTGCCGCAAGTCTTTCGTCCACGGCAGCCTTATATGCATCCTCGGAGAAGATTTTGAGTTCAACGGCAGTAGAAAAATTCGCTTTAAGATATGTATTTACAGCGCCCTGAACCATAGCAACGGTTTCTTCGTCTATTTCCGTTTCGGCAGGAAGCCAAAAAGTAAGCGTTACAGGCGTACGATCGCTATCTGTAAGCGTGTCGTCGTCACCTTCTACGGTTTCATAATCTCCACTGTTGATGGAGCAGCTTGTAAGTACGAGCGACAGCAACATTGCAGCGCAGAGTAACATACACAAAAATTTCTTTTTCATATTGGAAATTCCTCCTAAACAATCGGCATACACAGCCACACTAAGCATACCGTTAATATTTTAACTCAACAAAGCCGAACTGTCAAGCGGTATTTAGCTCAACTTTTTGTTTGTTTTTTCAAGCCCGGCTGTTTTTGGTTACGTTTTTTTCACATTTAGAGTGCATTTTGCACAATCAAAATCGCAAGATTTTGTGCTACATCACTTCAGCATTGTTGAAAACACACAAGTTCAGGCGCTATTTTTTGTGCAACAAGACAAGCAAATCAATCCAAAAAATCTCTCAGTTTTTTGGAGCGGCTGGGATGTCTGAGCTTACGTAAAGCCTTCGCTTCGATCTGTCTGATGCGCTCACGGGTGATGTTGAACTCTTTTCCGACTTCTTCGAGCGTTCTTGTTTTTCCGTCGTCGAGACCAAAGCGACGTTTTAGCACAAGCTCCTCACGCGGAGTCAAGGTGTGAAGCACTTCTGCGAGCTGTTCTCTGAGCACCGCATACGAAGCCGCTTCCGGCGGCGCAGGAGATTCCTGATCCTCAATGAAGTCACCGAGATGCGAATCTTCTTCTTCGCCAATAGGAGTTTCCAGCGACACGGGATCCTGAGCGATTTTCATGATTTCGCGGACTTTTTCGGGAGTCATATTGAGCTTTTCCGCGATTTCTTCGGCAGAAGCTTCGTGACCGAGCTCCTGAAGAAGCTGACGCGAATATCTCGACACCTTATGAATCGTTTCAACCATATGAACGGGGATTCTGATCGTTCTTGCCTGATCAGCGATCGCACGGGTTATAGCCTGACGAATCCACCAAGTAGCGTAAGTGGAGAATTTGTAGCCCTTTTGATAATCGAATTTATCGACTGCTTTCATCAATCCGAGGTTTCCCTCCTGAATAAGGTCAAGGAAGAACATTCCCTTTCCGACGTAACGCTTCGCGATTGACACAACAAGTCTGAGGTTTGCGACGACAAGATCGTTTTTCGCCTGTTCGTCACCTTCCGCCATGCGCTTTGCAAGCTCAAGCTCCTGCTCGGAGTCAAGCAGAGGCACTTTACCGATCTCTTTGAGATACATTCTTACCGGGTCATCGATAGCGAGACCTTCCTGAGTAAGCGCCTTTTCCATATCCTCGGCGCTACCCATTCTTCCAACCTCGGACTCGATCTCCTCGATACCGGCGGTATCGTTTGCAATGCCGATGCCGTTGGTTTCAAGCGTATCGTAAAGCTCCTCGATCTTATCAAGATCGTTTTCCGCGAAGTCCTCGTCCTCAAACGCATGCTCTATGTCACTTTGAGTAACGCTGCCCTGCGACATTCCTTTTTCGATGAGCTCCGCGCTCGTGATTCCGTTGTTTTTTTCCATTTCTACCTCCGAGCCGCTCATACAGCGGCTTTTGTTGCATATTGCTTTATTTTTTGCTTTTTTCACCGCGCAGACGCTTTATTGCATCAAACGCATCTTCTTCTTTATGCTCGCGTTTACCCCGCTCGTTTTTCAGCGCCGCGACATTGGAAAGATAGACATTCATATCGTTTGAAAGCTTTCTTCTGTCCAGCGCAAGCTTAGTTATGCGCGAAATTTCGTCCGAATTAAAAAATTCGGCAAGCGCAGCTTGATCGAATGCGCCGTTCGCGGAGTATATTCCCGAAATCGCGCGGTAAACCCTCGTACCGAACTCGGTTCCGAAATCGGCTTCGGTCAAACCGCCATCTCCGTCGCGCATGGCAGTCTTGATATATTCCGGATACGCAACGAGCATACCGAGCACGACTTCCTCACAGCTCGCAAGCCTCAGTTGAGTCAGCTTATCTCTGTTGATCCTGTCGCCGTAGCCGGCGGTTTCGCGATGCATTTCTTCGGATTCTTCTTTTTTTCGCGCACGTTGTTTCTTATTTATAATAATGGTAACGTCGTGCTTGATACTTTCCTCGGAAAGAGACAGCGCCTTTGCTGCTTGAGATATATAAATATCCCTCTCGACGCTGCTGTAAATGCCTGCGATATATTCGTTTATTTCCCTCACAGCACGAAGCTTATCGTCGTCCGAATCGGCATCGTATTTCGAAAGAATATCCGACATAACATGCCCGAATTTGGTTGTACTTCCGGCAAGTGCGTCGCGAAATTTCTCAACGCCGAAAGTTTTTATGTATTCGTCCGGGTCCTTTGCGCCCTTTAGCTTCAAAACGCGAACGTCAAGCCCCGTTTCGGTCAAAATCTCGATCGCACGCGATGCCGCGCGCTTTCCGGCTTCGTCACTGTCATAAGAAATTATGACTCGCTTCGTATGCTTTGCCATTATCCGCGCCTGCTCCGGCGTGAGTGCCGTACCCAAAGTCGCGACGGCATTTTCGATTCCGGCGTTATGAAGCGCAATAACATCCATATAGCCCTCGCAAAGGATAAGCTCGTCCGAACAGTGCTCCTTGGCGTAATTCAGAGCGTACAAATTTTTGCGTTTTTTGAACACGGGTGTGTCCGACGAGTTCAAATATTTCGGCTCGCCCTGACCCATTATTCTGCCGCCGAACGCAACCACGCGACCGGACACGTCAAGTATCGGGAACATCACCCTGCCACGGAACATATCGAACGATTTTCCCGTACGTTCGCTTTTCTTTCGTAAGAATCCGGCTTGCATTTCCTTTTCCGTAAAGCCTTTTTTACGCAAATGATTGCTCACTTCGTCAAAGCTTTCCGGCGCGAATCCGAGGCCGAATCGTTTTATAACGGACTGCGAAAGCTTGCGATGTTTAACGAGGTATTCCCTCGCCTGCGCGCCCTTTTTCTCGTCAAAAAGGCATTCACGGTAAAACTTCGCCGCCTCGCGGTTCATTTCGAAAATCCTGTTCCTCGAACCTCCGTCCGAATCGCTCACACCGTCCGTCGGAAGTCGCACTCCGGCTCGATCCGCAAGCATCGTAAGCGCTTCGACATAGGAAAGATTTTCTATATTCATAATAAACGAAACCACATCTCCGCCGGCACCGCAACCGAAACAATAATAACTTTGCGTCGCCGGAAAGACGGTAAATGACGGCGTCCTTTCGGAATGGAACGGGCATGATCCCGAAAAATTACTGCCGGCACGCTTCAAAGAAACGTACCGCGAGATCACGTCTTCGATGTCGTTTCGTTCCTTGATCTCCTCTATAACGCTCACCGGTATCATCGGCATTTCGGAACCTCTCCTTTCTTTGCCGCGCTTTCGCCGCGATTGATTTAATTAAAAGTCAGCACTTCCGCGCCAAGCTTCGGGTATGAAAAGCTCCCTGTATTTATCGACGGCGTATCTGTCCGTCATTCCCGACACAAAATCGCACACCGAGCGTTCGACGCCCTCGGTTTCGCAATTTCCGTAATAAAATGCGGGCATTTTTTCGGGATGTTTAACGTAATATTCGTAAAGTCTTGCGACAAGTTCCTGCGCTTTCGATTCCTCTGCTTTTGCAACACTGTCAATATAAACTCTGTCGAAAAGGAACTTACGCAACTCCATTGTAGCTTCGTAGACATCCTTTTTCATGCTGATCTCCGGCTTATCCGCGGAGCTTTCGATGAGTGCTGTGACCATGGTATTTATTCTTACACCGTGAGTTTCTCCGAGGACTTCGCGCAGATGCTTCGGGATGTCGTCGAGCGTCAGTATCTTACCTGCGATCGCATCGTCAATATCGTGATTTATGTACGCGATCCTGTCCGCGAATTTAACTACGACGCCCTCAAGCGTGGACGCCATATTTTCGCCGGAATGGTTGAGTATGCCGTCCCTGACTTCCCAAGTCAGATTAAGTCCC
The DNA here is from genome assembly GCA_964456045.1 of uncultured Lachnospiraceae bacterium. Lineage (GTDB taxonomy): Bacteria > Bacillota > Clostridia > Oscillospirales > CAG-272 > DTU064. Next base: position 8,577 of record CAYWAD010000019.1, on the reverse strand, counting down.
TTGCCGTTTTTTTCAAGGAATTCGACAACTCTGAGGCTTTGCTTATAATGAGTAAACGACGGATCGTAGCATTGCTGCATAACCACTTCTCCCGCATGACCGAACGGGGTGTGTCCGAGATCGTGACCGAGAGCCGCCGCTTCCGTAAGATCCTCATTAAGCCTAAGTGCGCGGCAAATGATGCGCGCAATTTGCGTTACTTCGAGGGTATGAGTCATTCTCGTACGATAATGCTCATCCATGGGAAACAAAAAAACCTGCGTTTTGTGCATAAGTCGCCTAAAGGACTTGCTGTGAATTATTTTGTCACGATCGCGCTGAAATTCCGTTCTGTTTATGCACGGAACATAGGGGTAATCGCGTCCGCGCGTATTTTCGGTCAGAAACGCGTAAGGCGAAAGAAAGGAATGCTCTCTTTCCAAAAATATGTCACAAACATTCTTGTTTTCCGGCATAATAAGCCCCCGATTTTCATTCTGTTTCTAATATAATATACGCAAGCATTTCGAAAAACACTTGCGTACACTTCGACTTTTTTGATTTTTTTCGCGAAAAATGCGTATTATGCGTCAAATCTTTCGCCCGTAAGCGTTATTTTCACTCGTCCGGCACCGATTTCCGTGATCCTTTTGACAAGTTCATCTCTCAAAACACGCTTTACGGCACCGCAAAGCGACACCTGCACCCCGAAATCGACGCTGTCAATCTTAGCTCCGAAGCGCGGAAGCTCGTAGTCGATCTTCTGATAATCGGAATAGGAACATTCAAGTGAAAATTCATCGTAGCATTCGTAGGTCACGATCTCCGCGGCTTCGACGGCTCGCTTAGCACCTTCCGTGTATGCGCGAACAAGTCCGCCCGTACCGAGCAAAATTCCGCCGAAATAGCGCGTCACAACAACGACAACATCAACCGCTCCTGAGTTTTTTATGACGCTCAAAATCGGAATTCCCGCGGTTCCCTGCGGCTCGCCGTCGTCCGAAAAGCGAGCGATATTGGACTGTGCAAGCGAGTACGCCCAGCAGTTATGTCTTGCGTCGAAATATTCCTTTTTCACGGACGCGATAAATGCCTTCGCCTCGTCTTCGGTTGTCACCCGTTTTGCGTGAGATATAAAGATCGACTTTCGTTCCTCAAAGCTCGCTTCCGAGTCACGCTTGACGGTCGTATAAGTCTTTATTTCCGGACTTTTTTCCGCTTCTTTCTTTTTCACAGAACAAAAATTCCTTTTCCCGTTTTATTCAACGAAATATTCCTTGAGCTGACCGACAACGGCATCGTCCACAACGGCGGTAACTCTCACCGAGCCGTCCGGAAGGTAGTCCGTTTCCTTGACTTCGCCTGCTCTGTAAAGCTTGGACACAAGCCCCGATGCTTGCGGTGGGAACACGAACACAGACACGCGCTTGAACGAACGAATTGCACTCTCAAGCTCAGTCAAAAGGTCGTCAACTCCCTTGCCTGTTGACGCGGATATATAAACGGCGGTTTTGTCCGCCGAAACCCGCGGCACTTCGGTTGCCGTTTTATCGCACTTGTTAAACACATATATCGTCGGTTTGTTTTCCGCGCCGAGCGACGAAAGCAACTCCTCCGTGACCGAAATATGGCTTTTATATTCGGAATCGGACGCATCGACGACGATCAAAATGATGTCCGCGTAAACCGCTTCATCGAGAGTGGAACGGAACGCCTTGATAAGATGGTGCGGAAGCTTGCGTATGAAACCGACCGTATCCGTAAGCAAAATTTCAACGCCGGAGGGCAGACGGAATTTGCGTGTCGTCGGGTCAAGTGTTGCGAAAAGCTTGTCCTCTGCAAGTATTCCCGCATCCGTCAGGCGGTTCAAAAGCGTTGATTTTCCTGCGTTTGTGTAGCCGACGATGGAGACACGCAAAAGTCCGCTTCTGTCGCGTGCGGCACGCATTGTGGTGCGCGTTTTTTCAAGTTCACGGAGCTCGGCTTCAAGCGCGGCGATCCTCGATTTCATACGTCTTCTGTCGATTTCGAGCTTCGTTTCGCCGGGACCTCGCGTACCGATGGGATTTCCGCCGACCGCGCCTTGACGCGACATTGCGACACCGTGACCTGTAAGTCTCGGCGCGGAATATTTAAGCTGAGCAAGCTCAACCTGAAGCTTTCCCTCTCCCGTAACGGCGTGATGCGCGAAGATGTCGAGAATGAGCATACTTCTGTCGACGACTGTAACATCACCGTCAATCTCGTCCTCGATGTTTCTGATTTGAGACGGCGAAAGCTCGTCGTCAAAAACAACAAGATCGATTTCCTCGTTTTTGCAGATTTCGGCAAGCTCCGTTACCTTACCCGAACCGATATAGGTGCGTTTGTCCGGCGAAACTCTCGCCTGTGTGACGCGAACAACGGTATCCGCGCCGGCGGTATCCGCGAGCGAAGCAAGCTCATTTAACGATATGTCAATATCCGCCTCGGTGACGTGGTAGCCGTCATAAACACCGACTATCGCCGCTCTGCGACGCACCTCCTCTGTTTTTTCGAGCATTTCATCTTTCATATACACATTCCTCCGTTTCAAATGGGGTGATTTTTCAGGACAAAAAGAAAGGTGTTACACGACAAATGCGCGTGTAACACCTTGGCTGCACATATTACAGATATGCGAAATTACTTATCTTTTGCCCTCAAGACGACGCTTGAACTTATCAACACGTCCGCCCGCGTCAACAAACTTCTGCTTACCCGTGAAGAACGGATGGCACTTGGAGCAAATTTCAACGCGCATATCGCCCTTGGTGGATTTCGTTACGACAGTCTCGCCGCAAGCGCATTTAATGGTGCATTCTTTATAATCAGGATGGATACCCTTTTTCATTGCCGTATTTCCCTTCTGTAATATTTTCATTCACAATGCTCTGTATTATAGCATAGTTTTTTCGGTTTTGCAAGAGGTTTTTTCACATTTTTTTGTTTTTTTCATTTTTTTTCGAAACAGCGTTTCCGTCGATCAAAAAGCGCAGTTCTTTCAATATCTTTTTCTCAAGCCGCGAAATATACGACTGCGATATACCAAGCATATTTGCCACCTCCGCTTGCGTTCTTTCCCTGCCGCCGGACAGTCCGAACCTGAGCGTTATTATTACACGTTCCCGTTCCGGCAAACTTTCCACAGCGCGCCGCAAAAGCTTATAATCCTCGTCATGCTCGACGGCATCGTAAACCTCGTCGTCGTCCGTAAAAAGCACGTCCGACAAAAGCAGCTCGTTTCCGTCCCAATCCACTCGAAGCGGCTCGTCTATCGAAACATCCGCCCGTCTTGATGAATTTTTGCGTATGAACATCAATATTTCGTTTTCTATACAGCGTGAGGCGTACGTCGCAAGCTTTATGTTCTTGCTCGGATCGAACGTATTTATCGCCTTTATGAGTCCTATCGTACCTATGCTGATCAGATCCTCGATATCGACGCCGGTGTTTTCGAATTTTTTCGCGATATAGACGACAAGCCGCAGATTTCGCTCGATCAAAACGCGGCAGACATCTTCGTCGCCTACGAGCTTTTCCAAAAGCTTCGCTTCCTCCTCGGCGGAAAGCGGCGGCGGCAATGTGTCCGAGCCGTTTATGTAATATTGCTCTCCGTCACGCAAAAAGTCCAGCAGTCGTCGCCAAACGTCCCTGAAATGATACAAAAACAGCGAAAATATATATCCGAAAGTGTGCTTCATCCGTTTCTCCTTTATATAAACTCGGACGGGAGTATCGCATCGCAACCGCCAAAGCCATTTTTTTCGCGTGACAAGCCGAGTATGCACGAAACTTCCCTCATTTTGCCGCGTCTGTCCTCCACCGTCACGGCATCCGCCCTGTAACCGAGCAAAATTCCGCTGCCGGAAACGCCCGAAACGGGGAGCATCCGAACGCGCGCCATATCGCGCGCTTCAAGCGTTGTCACGTCCGCAGTTTCGGATGTTGCGACCTCGTAGACACGTACGGAAAGCATCTCTTTTATCGCGTCGGCTCGGACTATGAGGACGGGGGATCCCGAAAGCGGATCCCTGGCAAGGTTGCCGCTGTCTGCAAGGGCATCAAGCTCGACCGTTTTTTCTCCGAGCGTTATTTTCACAAGTCTTTTGACTGCTACGCATCGTTTCTTCGCCAGCTTTGTCGAGACAGCGGTGATCACCGTCGCCGCCAGTGCAACAACGAAAACGACCGCATCTTCGTATGGGTCTGCATCAAGCGCGTCACGATAACCGGCACCGAGCGAGCATATCGCGGAAACGGCGCCGCCAATCGCGGTTCCGACAGAAAACAGCAGCAAAGCCGAGGTTATATAACCGACTATCCCCGCCCTCTTGTAGGCACAAACGCACATCAGGAAAGTGACCGCCGCGGAAAACAAAACGTAAAGCGTTCCCTTCATATCAAAAACGAGCGCCGACACCGCGAAAACCGCCCCTACCGCCGAGGATAAGGTCATTCGCCAAGCGGAACTCGAATTAGACAGAAGGCGTCCCGTTATGTACAGCGTCACATAATCCAAGCTGAAATTGACCAAAAAAAGCACATCGGCATATACGGTCATCGTTCATACCACCTTTCGTCCGTGCAAGAAAAGTATAAGCCTTGCGTTATGCGAATGAAGTCACATAACGTAAGGCTTATAGGTTCTATTTTGGGCGATTTTAGTCGATGAATCGTCAAACGATCAATTCACCGTCGCTTTTCAGTCGTCTCGCTTCGACGCGGTAGGAAATGTCACCGTTCGGACGCGAGTCCGAGACTTCAACGAGCGTATAGCGCGCAGGATGAGTTTTTCTTTCGGCTTCGGGAAGATTGCGTTTAAGATAATCCCACCATTCCTTGGCGGCGGCAAGTGAAGCTTCCCCTTCCGAAACCGTGATCGCATCGAAATCAAGCTTCGACAGTTCTTCTTTGACGCGTTCACACGAAGCGGAGTCAAGTCCGTAACCGACAATGCGCTCGCTTGAGCCGTGTGGGACGAAATCGTACACAACTGCCGAGCCTGCACCGGAAACGCTCTCAAAAACGTTTTTTTCGGCATCGGAAACCGTCAAAACCGCGCTTGCAAACTCGATTGACGCACCCGCGCGAACACGGACACATGAAGCCGTAAGCTTTTCGTCAACGCTCTCGGATTTGACGGCATATTCGTCCAAATCGATCGCGCAAACGATGGTTTTTCGCGTTTCGCCGTTCGCGGATATCCGCTCGGTGTAAATCATGCCGAACGGCACGGACTCGATATAATTATAAAGGTAATTTCTCATCGCCGTATTGACGCGCACCGCATCGGACGGAACGAGCGATGAAAGACGCGACTTCGGCACGTTACAGTGAAACGCAGACGGCGCTTCGCCCACAAAACGTTTTACGGCATCCAAGCGTTCGGCAATGTCTGCACCGTCGGCGCAGTCATAAACGCTCCACTTGGAGAAATCCGCTCCGCTCGGAGGAAGCAACAGCACGGCAGGACAAAATGCATTTTTCATGTCGGTCACCGTTTATCCCCACTTTTCGGGATCGTCTTTTGCAAGCTGTGCGCGCAAGTCATCGATAAGGCGATCGGTTCTGATAACAGTTCCCTCTGAAGAAAGGTGATAGTTCGTTCCGGACATATATCTTCCGTTGAAAATATAATCCTCAATTGACGAAATAACGGTAATATTCAAATTATCCTCGATATAATTCTGATAATTCGTTCTCTGAGAGATCTTTTTTGCGGCTCCCGCAAGCGCATTCTTGTTCAAGCTTGGGAACGAAAAATACGTTTTTGCGCCGGTTGCGTTGCACTTATCGATCACGGAGTTGATATTGTCAACATTTATGTGATCCGTTTCCAGTTTATACGTGCCCTGCTCGCCGATAAAGCTGTCGGACTCGCCGGCTCTGTACCATGAGTTATCGCCGTACTCGTCAATGTAGCTCCAGCAATCGGTGTAATCCGTATCCGACATCCATTGACGCGTATTGTTGAAGTCGCGGAATGTATCGAACACTCCCTCATAATCGCGGATATCCACATACGTAACGCACGCATAAGCCCCCTCAAAAAACTGCCACATGATCGGATTCCACTCATTTGTTCCAAGCTGGTACTTATTTGGTTCGGGCAAGAACAGGAATATATCGTCCTCGTCAAGGAAGTTTGATATAAGGTCAATGAAGAACATTCCGCAGGTTTGATAGTGGAGCGAATAGTCAACGATATAATATTCATCGTCGAGTCCTTCTTCAAGTTGCGAAGAATAAATTCCGTACGTTCCGTTTGAGCCGGAGGTGAACACGAGTTTGGGTAGGTCATGCTCGTACGCATACATCAAACGCTCGAACTTAATAGCGTAGGTTCCGTGATCCCATGTCTGATATTTCGGCGCAGTTGCAGCGTTGACATAGAGCGTGGAAAACGATTTACACTTCACAAAGGAATCGTCCGATACTTCCGTAACGCCGTCGGGCATATAGAGCTTTTCAAAATCGCAAGATGTGAATGCGCCTTCTTCGATTGTTGTCAGCGTGGAGGGGAGGATAACGGTCGTTGCCGTTGCGCCGGAGAAAGCGCCGCTTGCTATTTCGGTGACTTTTTTGCCTTTGATTTCGGTGGGAACGACAACTGTTTCATCGTCGCCGTTATATGACAAAACAGTAATGTATTTACCGTTTGACTCATATTCAAAATCGGAAACGTCGCTCTCCTTTGCCCACATACAATAAAGCTCGACAACGGTATCGTCCGTTACTATATTCCAGCCGAGGCCGAAGTAACGTCCGGAGCCGTCCGCTTCGGTGTTATAACCGTAAAGCACGTAGCCGTCGCGCTCGAAATAATCCATATCCGGCAGCGTATTGGCATAAAAATGGTAATCGTCCTCTACTATGTCAATGTAAATATCGGAGCTTTTTCCGACGGTTGAGCCGCCGTTTGTGTGATATTTTATAACAGACGAATCCTCCGTTATGAAGTTGGCGTAAAGCTTCACGTCGGAGGCGATATTGAACTTATACAGTCGCTCGGTGCAAACGATCGTGCCGCCCTTTTCGAGGCTTTTGCCCTCGGACCATCCGGCAAAGACGTAACCGTCATCGACCTGCGCCATAACCGTAACAACATCATCCTCGCGAACAGTGACGTTTTTCGCTTCCGTGGCGCATCCGCCTGTGGTTGCGTTTACGGTATATGTGCAATCGTAATATTCACGCACAACAGACTTGACCGTTACGGGAAAATAAACGGAATCAATGATTATTTTTCCGTCCTCGTAATAAGCGCCACCCGTCAGCTCCGCGACTTTCATGCCGTCCGGAACCGAAACCTCAAACACGGCAGCTTCGCCGGCGCGGACGGATATGACATTTTCGCCCGTCACGGTAAGATTTTCGCTTTCGGCAAGCATTACGCGCACGGAATAGTTAAGCTCTGCATCCGAGCATCCGATCGTAAAAACGGAAATCGCAACGCACAGCATTGCCACAATGAATATTTTTTTACTGTTTTTCATTTTCGTCACCGTAAATCAAAATTTGATATTTAAGTATACCATAAAACAAGGCTTATAATCAATAGATTTTCGTCATTAGTGATAAAAAAACAAAAAACGCAGATTACAGTCTGCGTTTTATTTTAGTTTTGCGCTTTTTTTGATCGCTTCGAATGTCTCGTCGCTGATAACATGCTCGATTTTGCACGCATCTTCGGACGCCGTATCCTCGCTTACGCCGATACTAACAAAAAACTTCGTCAATATGCGATGACGCTCGTAGGTTTTTTCAGCAACGTGCCGTCCAAGCTCCGTTAAAACGAGATGGCCGTTTTCTTCAACGGTGAGATAGCCGCCGCTTTTCAAAATGCTGACTCCCCTGCTGACGCTGGGCTTGGAATAACCCATATATTCGCACACGTCTATCGAGCGAACCATTCCTTTTTCCTTTGTGAGGATGTATATTGTCTCAAGATACATCTCTCCCGATTCCTGTAAATGCACGGACAATACTCCTTTTTATGTAAAGTATATTGATTTATTGTACCATAGATTTGCGTTTTATGCAAGAGTTATGCTTTTTCGCGTTCGAAATAATATTTCGTGTTATGCGAGCGAACGCTTTGAACAAGGCCGATCGTCAACCACGTTGCAAGCATGGACGAGCCACCGTAACTGAGGAAAGGCATTGTAATGCCGATTACGGGAAGCATGCCGAGACACATTCCCATGTTTTCGGTTGCCTGAGCGATCAATATGGCAATAACTCCGGCGCATATGTAGGAGCCGGCATCCTTACGTGACGTGCGCGCGATTTTTATGATGCGGAAGATCATAACGATCATAAACAAAAGATACATCGCCGCGCCGACAAAGCCGAATTTTTCGCAAGTGACCGAGAAAAGGAAGTCCGTTGTTGCGACGGGAAGCGTTTTATATTCCGTACCGCCGTTCATGCCTGCACCCCAAAATCCGCCTGCGGAGATGGTTCCCATGCTGGCTATTGCCTGAAAACCGAAATCTGACGGGTCAAGGTAGGGGTCAAATCCGCAAAGTATACGCATTTGCTGATAGGTTGAAAGATGCGGCCAAAGATACGGAA